>CALXEL010000106.1 GCA_944387315.1 uncultured Clostridia bacterium | reverse complement strand
TGTCAAGGTGACCATTGAGGTGCCCAAGGGACTGAACGCCAAACAGAAGGAAGCCCTGCGGGAGTTTGACAAGCTCTCCAACGAAAAAAATTATGAAAAGCGCAAGAGCTTTTTTGACAAACTGCGGGACAGCATGAAGTAATTCGTATAACAGCCGCCGGGCTAGAAGCCCGGCGGCTGTTTTTTGCTTGTGCTGGGGCAGGTGTATAGATTCTGTGAAAATGGGATTTACTACTGGATTTTTTTTACAGAATGCTGTAGGATAAAATAAAAGGGCATATTCCACTGTGATTTCTTATGGGGACTGTGGTTATGGGCAGGCATTAGCTGCCTAGAAATCCATTGGGTTTTATACTTTCCACTGTACGGGAATAGAGCCTTTCCCCTTGCTCAGAAAGAATTGGGCGATCAAATTGTTTATCTGCCTGGTGGCAGTACCATATGCATCTAATTTTATTACATAAGGAGGAAGAACCATGGAACTACAGGAAAGAAAAATACTGGACTATTTGCAGCAGCATGAGGCTGAGATCTATGCTGACCTGGAGGAGTATGTCCGGGCGGAATCCCCCAGCAATGATAAGGAACTGGCCGATAAGTGTTCCAAGGTTATTGAAAAGCTGATGAAAGAGCGTCTGGGCCTAACTGGTGAGCGGTTCCCCCAGGAAAAATTCGGTGACCACATGACCTTTGTACTGGGCGATCAACCAGAGCAGACCCTGATGCTCTGCCACTATGACACCGTCTGGTCTCCCGGCCGGCTGCCTATTTACAAGGAGGGCAATGAGTTCCATGGCCCGGGCATCCTGGATATGAAAGGTGGCCTTATCATCGCCATCTGGGCGCTGAAAGCCCTGGGCGAGCTGGGAATCCCCCTGGATAAACGGGTGCGGATTCTCTGCAACAGTGATGAGGAAGTGGGAAGCAAAACCTCCCGTCCCTACATTGAAAAATATGCCAAGGAGAGCAAGGCGGTCCTCTGCTGCGAGCCAGCTGAGGCAGTGACTGGCTATCTCAAGAGCGCCCGAAAGGGAATTGGCGGCTACAAAATGTACATTACCGGCCGGGCAGCCCACGCGGGCAACCACCACGAGGACGGCATCAGCGCGGCCGAGGAAGCGGCCCGCCAGACCATCTTTATCCACTCCCTCACCGACTACAGCAAGGGCACTACCCTCAATGTAGGCCATATAGTAGCAGGTGAGCGGGCCAATGTAGTGGCCGAGAGCGCTCTGCTGGAAATTGACCTGCGGGTTACCAACATGGCAGAGGCCCAGAGAATTGACGGAATCCTGAAAAATATCAAGCCTATTCTCCCCGGTATCCAGCTGCGGGTGGAGGGAGGCTTGGGCCGTCCTCCCATGGAGCAAACCCCTGAAAACCGCCGTCTCTTTGATATCTGTGTCCAGGCGGGCAAGGCTTTGGATCAGGATATCCAAGGTGTAGCGGTCGGCGGCGGCAGCGACGGTAACTTTACCTCGGCCCTGGGTATTCCCACCCTGGATGGTTTGGGACCTGTGGGCGCGGCGCCTCACGCGGCCATTGAGCACATTGAGATGGATAAATACCTGCCCAGAATTGCCCTGGTAGCTTCCTTGCTGACCAGAATCTAAAAGTAAGCCTTAAGAGGCCCGTTCTTTCTAAAAGAGCGGGCCTTTTGGCGTTTTGCCACAAATATTAACGGAATATATACGGTTGATTTGCCGATTTACAACAGAAAAGAAAAATGCTATACTTTTAGAGATCGATATACTCGATAAAGAGGGAAATTGAGTACAAACTGGGAAGAGATTCCCCAAAGAAAGATGGAGGTATGTGATCATGGAACAACAGGAAAAAAGAATTTTAGACTACCTCAAAAGCCATGAGGCAGAGATCTTTGCCGACCTGGAAGAGCTGGTACGGGCGGATTCTCCCACTCAGACCCCTGAGAATAAAGAGCTGATTGCCCACTGCTCTCAGGTACTGCGGGATATTTTTGCCCGTCGGATCGGAGTGACCCCAGTGGTTTATTCCCAGGATACCGCGGGAGATCATCTGCGTTTTGACTATGGTCAGGGCCAGGATACCGTTATGATTATTGGCCACTATGATACAGTGTGGAACAAAGGTCAGCTGGAAGTAAAACGAGAGGGCAACAAGCTGTATGGCCCCGGCGTTTTCGATATGAAATCCGGCCTGATTTCCGCCCTTTGGTCTTTGAAAGCATACCAGGATCTTGGTATTGACCCTGGAAAGAAAATTATGGTTTTCTGCAACAGCGATGAGGAAACTGGCAGTAAGACCTCCACTCCTATTATCAAGGATCTGGCAAAGGACTGCAAAGCAGTGCTGATCTGCGAACCCTCCGAAGCGGTTACCGGTAAGCTGAAAACTGCCAGAAAAGGCGGCGGCGGTTACACTGTCACCGTACATGGCAAGGCTTCTCACGCCGGAAATGACCACAAGGGAGGAATCAACGCCATTGAGGAGATGGCCCGTCAGATTCAGTATGTACATACCCTGACCGATTATGACAAGGGCACTACCCTGAGCGTAGGTATTTGCTCGGGCGGTACCAAGACCAATATTGTTCCCGATTTTGCTCAGTTTAAGATTGATACCCGGTACTCCCAGGTTTCTGAGGCTGAGCGAATCTATGGACTGCTTCACGCCATCAAGCCCAGCCTGCCTGGTGCTACTGTTGAGGTGGAGGGCAAACCTGGCAAGATGCCTATGGAGCGCACCCCTGGCAACGTAGCCCTCTATGAGAAGGCTTTGGAAGCTGGTAAGGCTTTGGATATGGAGCTGGATCAGTGCATGTCCGGCGGCGGCAGCGATGGCAACACCACCTCTGCTATGGGTATCCCAACCCTGGATGGTCTGGGGGCTGTAGGTGAGGGACTCCACGCTATCAACGAGCATATTTATATTGACCAGTATATCCCCAGAATCGCCCTTTTGGCTTCCTTTATGACCCGCATTTAACAGGTTTATCCAATGAAAAAACTCCTGTACCTAAAAGGTACAGGAGTTTTTTGTATTGTGGAGGATAGATGAGAGAAAGTACGAAATCTTTATTGGCAGGCGAGAATTCTTTCTACTTAATCTTGTTCATAGCGGTGAGAGGATCAACCCATTTTCCATCACACTTCATACCAAAGTGCAGATGTTCTTCCAAGGCAATTTCAGCGGGAACAGTGTCCACTGTGCCAATTTGTTGGCTGATTTTTACTGTATCCCCTTTTTGTACCATCAAATCCTTGGCCAAACCACAGTAGATAGAAGTCAGTCCTTCTCCATGGCTGATTTCCACAGTGTAGCCCCACATGGGATCTTGATAGGTTTCGGTTACTGTTCCATTGGCTACACAATATACAGGGGTGCCTTTGGCGGCTTTGATGTCAATGCCGTTGTGAGTTTTCCACTCGTTAAGGGTGGGGTCCTTGACCAGTTTACCACCGCTGTAACCGGCGAAAATTTCCCCATCGATCGGCAAGATGAACGCCGAGATCGACGGTGTTTGTTGCGAGTCTAAGGGCTCGGAAGCCTGTGACTGTCCGACGGACTGTTCTAAGGAAGAAGAGGGTGTAGAGGAGGAGGAAGAAGGCGCGGAGGAGACAGAGATACCGGATTGTTCGTTTCCTGCTTCCTCGGTAGTAGGGAAATCCCACTTAGCTTCCTCCTGGCTGGAAGAGAGTGAGTTTAACAGATTGGTATTATTCTGGTCTATGCTGCCCAGTGTTCGGTCCACCGCCACCCAGGCGGCGGTTCCGGTACCAATCAAACAGACCGCAAGGGCCAGATAAAAACCTTTGCCCGACATAAATTTGCCCAGTTTGGACTGAAAGGATTTGTTGCTCATAATGCTTTAGCACCTCCGGGTTTAGTTTGAACCGATCTTTTGGGGATTATGCCTGATAAGAGATAAAAATATTCAGTTGTCCTCCCGTTTGGCCAGCAGTTCCCGCAGGCCGATCCACAGGAGAAGAACAGCGAAAATTTTTGAGAGCATATCACTGCCCAGCCAGGAGGCCAGACGGCTGCCTATAAAAACGCCGATCAAACCTATGGGAATAGCGGGCAGAACCATTTTCCAGTTGACCAGATGGTTTTTGTGATGGATCACCAGGGAAACGCAGGCGACAGGCAAAAAAAACAGCAGGTTGATTCCCTGTGCAGTCAATTGGGGAATACCGGCGGAGAGGGTGAGATAGACCAGCAAAATTCCACCGCCTCCCATTCCCATCGAGCTGAGAACCGCGGCGAAAAAACCAGCCAGCAGTGCAGAAATCAATTCCATGGCCACAGCATCCTTATCGCGGAGTAGAGTACCAGACCGCCAAAAAAACGGCGAATCCAGATGGGGTTGAGTTTTTTGAGGAGTTTGGCCCCTACCAACGCGCCGGCAATGCCTCCAGGGAGGTAGGGCAGCGCCTGGGAGAGGGTAAAGTGTCCAGCCTGTAGATAAAGCAGAACACTGACCACACTGAGAGGAAGAATCATTGCGATGGAAGTGGCATGGGCTTGTTGGGTATTGCCTAAGGTGTGTTGCAGCATGGGTACAGCGATCATACCGCCTCCTGCTCCCAATAGGCCGTTGAGCAGCCCGGTCAGCAAAGAAATTACCTGAGGAATCAGGATTTTCACAGGTTACCCTCCCTTTTACTTTTTCTTTAGTGTGCCGTAAAAAACCGGAGCCTATACCAAAAAAGCAGAAAAAAAGCAACCCTCCCTAAAATAGGAAGGGTTGCTTATAAAAAGAGAATCCTATTCTTTTTTTAACAGCTGACGAACCACGTAGGAGGCCATGAGGTATCCGGCGCAGGGAGGAACAAAAGGGGAGCTCCCTGGACTGTGCCGGCCATTTTCTGCTTGGGCGGGTTGGACCAGGGTCAGAGGCGGTTCGGTGGAGTAGACCACCGGTAGGGAAACAATCCCCTCTTTGCGCAGTTCCCGCCGTATCACCCGGGCCAGGGGGCAGCCGCATCCCTGGGTTTGGGAGAGGTCCCCCACCTGAAGAAGGGAGGGGTCCAAGCGGTTTCCGGTACCCAGGCAGGTGATCAGAGGTACCGCAAACTCCCGGCATTTTTTCACCAGATGCAGTTTGGCGGTGACCATATCAATGGCGTCTACCACATAATCAGGCTTAAAAGCAAAGAGGAACTCCCAATTTTCCGGCAGATACCGCTCCTTGAGGGGGATAATATCCAGTTGGGGATGGATGGAGAGCAGCCTGTGGGCGACTGCCTGGCATTTATCCTGCCCCAGATTTTCAGTGGTCGCGATAATCTGCCGGTTGAGATTGGTGATTTCCACCTGGTCATAATCCACTACCAACAGATGTCCGATCCCAGCCCGGCAAAAGGCCTCGGCAGCGGCGCTTCCCACTCCGCCCAGCCCCAGTATTGCTACCCGGCTGTGGGCCAGCTGTTCCAGAGCCTCCTGTCCTAAAATACGTTGGCTGCGTTCCAGCCAGTTTTCTGTCATCTATTTTCACCTCTGCGCTTTTGGGTAAAAAGACAAAATAATACCCCGCAATGCCGTTTGCCACCGGTTAAAACCCGTCAAAGACAGGTGGGTGCGACCCCACTGCTTCTACGCTCCCTTCGTCCGGCATAGCCGGGAGGTCTGCATTCCACAGTTGGAGGTCTGCTCCCGTTTACATTAGTGTTGGATTATAAAAGGTGGCTTAAACACGAACACCGCAGGGTGTCAACCAAAGTTGTTCTATTGTTTGTGGAAAGATAGGATTTTATTCCTCTTCAAAATCGAACTCGTCTTGGAGCCGCTCCATGAAAATCGCCGCGATCTCGTCAAATTCAGCTTCATCTTCGATGGCTTCCAGGAATTCCTCTCCATCTACTTCAACGGACTTGAGTACGACCAGTTCGCCGCTGTCCTCCAGGGCGTCTTCCTCATCCAGTACAGGAACCAAAGCCACATACCGCTGGTCGCCCTGCTCCAGGGAATCCACCACCTCAAATGCGTGCTCGGTACCCTCTTCGTCTACCAGTGTGAGGATATCCGGTCCAAATTCCATCTCTTCTGACATGTATTTCAACTCCTGCTCTATAATTTCGTCTTACTATAAACATATTAATCGATTGGACTGTAGAAGTCAATAGTCCATATGCTTCTGTAAATATTTGATAAAATTAAATAAAAATGTGGAAAACTATTGACAAAACTTTTCTGTTGTAGTATAGTAAAGCTACAGAGAGAAGATAGAATGCAAGAGCAAGAAACAATGCAGTGAGTATTAGGAAAGGCGGTGATTCCGATGGACAAAGAGACACCAAAGAGTATATGCACAGGCGGAATCGCTGTAGCCTGTGGTGGAGAAAGTAAATAAGAATATGGGAAGTTCGATGACAGCGTTGTGTCAGTCACTTCCTCCTCTAAGGCAGTTTGCCAGATCAATGTATCCATCCAAGAAATGCGATTTCGACTGTGACAGGTTTTTACCTGTGGCCATATGTATAAGAAGTAAATGTTTCGAAACCAAGAAAGGTTGAGTCCAATGGCATAGGATGCCACATCAAAACCAAGACCGGCGATTCGTTTCAAAACATTGAAAAAGGTGGTTCCGATGAAATAGTTCCTGATGTAAGGTGTTTTGTCTCAATTAGATAAGATAGCGAAAATGACAGCAGGTTTATTTCTGGAAGGAAAACTCTTTAAAATATTGATTTTGTACTGAGCAAGATCCTTTACAAGTTGGTAAAGGTGATAAAGTGGGAGGACATAGTGACTAGATGTTGTCCCCAAAATTTGATACAAGATATAAAAGTTTTAAAGAGTTTTAACACGAGACATTTTTTGAGATAAAGGATCTTTCGGTATAAACGTAAATCAATCAAACAGAAAAAGTGAATAAATCAAATGCCAAAGGGTACAGTCGTTTGACTGTACCCTTTTTGGTGTTTAAACTGCCTGTAAAGTTCACAAAAAGTTCAGGGGTTGGCTGATAAAGGGACTTTTTTTCTTGATATAATAACAGCAACAGATAGGGATGGGTGAGGCTGTATCGCCTTTTCCCAGTAAGATATATGGGGTTAGATGAAGAAAAGAGGCTGGATTTATGTATCAAAAAGCGGCAGGGGTTTGTTTGGCAGCCTGGCTGACTGCTTCTATATTTTCTGGCTGCTTCTTTCCTGAATACAAGCTTTTAAGTGATGATGAAGTGACACTGCTGCAATTTGCGCCTTTGGTGTCAGGGGAGGAGCTGGCGGTGGTGGATACCACCAAGGGCAGTTTTACCATGCGCTTTTTCCCCTCTGAAGCGCCCCAGGCAGTGGAAAATTTTATCTCTCTGGCCAAAGAGGGATTTTATGATGGAAAAAGTATTTACGCCATTGCCCATACAGAGGGGCAGCAGCTTCCCGTATCCTTTGTATCCGGCAGCGAGGACGGCGGAATCAGTGGAAGCAGCATCTATGGAAACGAACCTTTCGACGCGGAAATTTCCACCAACCTGTGGCCCTTTGGTGGAGCGGTAGCGGCAATCAGCAACAGTTCAGGTAAGGCGGACAGCCGCTTTTTTGTAACAGCCGCCGCCTCTGTGGATGAGAAGCAGGCGAAAGAGATGCGGGAACGAGGCTTTCCAGGTAAGGTGATAGAAAAATTCCAGGAGGTGGGGGGCGTTCCCCAGTACTCCCTCAGCTACGCTATTTTTGGCCAGGTAGTGGACGGAATGGATGTGGTGGAACAGATTTTAAATACACCTTGTGATGAGAACCAAATCCCCAATGAGGAAATCTATATCAATTCTGTGAATTTTATAAATTATCAGGGAGAATGATTTTAAAATTCTCAAAAGTATGTTATAATATATAACACTTGTTTTAGGGGAGCTTTTCCCCTTAAATTTTTGTATTGGAGAAACCAAAATGAGAAAAAGCAGATATCTATGGATCATACTGGCGGCTGTGGTTGTGGGATTGACTGGCTGTAGTGAGAAATCATCCTCCAGCAGTCAGACTTCAGATTCCTCCTCATCCTCCAGTCAGGTGGTGGATGGAGATTCCAACCTGACTTTTGATCCGGATGAAATTGTCTATGAAAATGTTGAGGAGGGTTCCAATTTGCTGCAGTTCCAAAAACCAGCGTCTGGTACCGAAGTAGCCATTATCAAAACCTCAATGGGAGATTTTGAGGTAATGTTTTTCCCCGAGCAGGCTCCCCTGACAGTGGAAAACTTTATTACCCACGCAAAAAATGGATATTACAATGGAGTAAAATTCCATCGGGTTATCAATGAGTTTATGATTCAGGGCGGCGACCCACTGGGTACCGGTGTCGGTGGTGAAAGTATTTGGGGCGGAACTTTTGAGGATGAGTTTTCCCTGGATCTCCACAATTTCCGGGGTGCCCTGGCTATGGCCAACTCCAACAACCCTGCTATAGGCCGTTATAACACCAATGGCAGCCAGTTCTTTATTGTACAGGCTACCAGCGTCAGCCAGAGTTTGCTGGACCAGATGAAGGAATTGCCTGAGCTTTTCAGCGAGGAAGCTGTGCAAAAGTACGAGGAGATCGGTGGTACTCCCTGGCTGGATCAGCGCCACACCATCTTTGGACAGGTAATCCGGGGCATGGATGTGATCGATGCCATCGCGGCTGTGGAAACAGATGCCAATGATATGCCTGTTGAGGATGTTATTATCGAAAGCATTGAGTTCCGCACAGTGGAATAAGCGGAATCTTTTAACAGAAAGTTCCAGCCGGACAGAGTATTCTGTCCGGCTTTTTATTTTTTGGTGAAACCCTGCTCATCCCCCAAAAATAAAAAAATTGAGGCAAGGGGGTTGACAAAGGGAAAAAAGCGTGATTAAATTACCACTATAAACCGTTGAAGTGGAGATAAAACCGCTGGCATTTTTTAATGCGCGCGCACTTACAGAGAGCTGGGGCAGCTGAGAGCCTGGCAGAAAGCGGAGCGGACAAATGGACCACTGAGGGCGCGGTCAAAGGCCGAAAGGCCGAGTATTCCGCGACGGGACACCGCCGTTACAGGGTGAGGAGTGTGTCGGCACTCTGCTGAGTTGGGCGTCAACAGGACGTCAATCAAGGTGGCACCGTAGGTTATTACACCTATCCTTGTGTTTTCCCCTCAGGGGAGACAGGGATAGGTGTTTTTTTATTTCTTTCAGTGCACGGGGAGAAACAAAGAGCCTGCTTTCCGACAAGACAATTGAAAATCAGAAAGGAAAGGTTACTATGAAAAAGTTGGCGGTATTGTTGGCGGCGGTTCTTGTGTTTTTGGCAGGATGCGCAGAGAAACCAGATAAATTGCAGGTGGGGGTTATCCAACTGTTGGAGCACCCCTCCCTGGATGAGGTGCGGATGTCCATTCTGGAGGAACTGTCCGCCCAGGGATATGGAGAGGATCAGATCGAGGTTCAGTACTACAGCGCCCAAAATGATCCCAATTTGGCCAATTCCATCTGCCAGAAGTTTACCGGGGATCAGGTGGATGTGATCATTGCCATTGGTACTTCGGTGGCCCAGAGCGCCGCAGCCTCCACCCAGGATATCCCCATTGTGTTTGCGGCGGTAACTGACCCGGTGGAAGCCGGCCTGTTGGAAAACCTCCAGAGCCCGGAGGGCAATATCACTGGCACATCTGACGCCATACCGGTGGAAAAGATCTTTCAGCTGGCCCAGGAGCTGACCCCTCAGGTAAAAACCTATGGCTTTTTGTACAATCTGGGAGAGGTCAACAGCCAGGTGACAGTAGAGGCGGCAAAGGCCTATCTGGAAAGCCAGGAAATGGGCTGTGTGGAGGTGACGGTCACCAACATTGGAGAGGTGACCCAGGGGGCCCAAAGCCTTGCAGGCAAAGGAATTGACGCCATATTTATCCCCATTGACAACACAGTGGCCGGCGCCATGACCAATGTGGCCCAGATAGCCCTGGAGGCAGAGCTGCCCTGCTATGTGGCAGCGGATTCCCTGGTGGCCGACGGGGGACTGGCTACCGTGGGGGTCAACTACACCCAGTTGGGCAAGCAAACCGGCGCCATGGTGGCAAAGGTTCTGGAGGGTGAGCCCATCTCCCAGATTCCGGTGGAAACCCTCACCGAAAACCAGGTGGTGGTCAATGAGGACACCGCCCGGCAGCTGGGTATTGATGTAAGCGCGTACCTGGAAGACTAACCCGAAGAAAAAAGGAGGAAATACAATGACAGGAGCGGCGTTGCTGGGAGCCATCGAGCTGGGGTTGATTTACAGCCTGGTAGCCCTGGGGCTGGTGGTCTCCTACCGGGTGCTGGGACTGGCGGATTTGACCACCGAGGGCAGCTTTACCTTGGGAGCGGCGGTTTGTGCTCTCCAGACCACCCAGGGACATCCGGTTTTGGGGCTGGTATTGGGTACTCTGGCGGGAGCCTGCTCGGGACTGGTCACCGGGCTGCTTCAGACCCGTATGAAAATGCAGCCTATTCTGGCGGGTATTGTCACCATGGTGGGACTGTACAGTGTCAATTTAATGGCTATGGGAGGACGCAGCAACCTGACTCTGCTGCGTCTGGATACAGCCTTTAGCTGGGCGGAGGAGGCAGTTCCTGGTCTGGGGTCCCTTTTGGCAGGGGGAGTTGCGGCACTGGCCGCCGCTCTGGCGCTGGGCTTGTTTTTTCGTACCCATGGGGGGCTCTGCCTGCGGGCAGTAGGAGATAATCCCACTATGGTGGGAGCTTTTGCCCTCAATTGGGAAAATGGGATTCTGATAGGTTTGTTCCTGGCCAACGGGCTCATTGCCTGTTCCGGGGCGTTGCTGGTACAGTACCAGCAGTTTTGTGAGATCACCATGGGCACCGGCATGGTGGTATTGGGTCTGGCCTCTCTGATTTTAGGGGAGGTGCTGACCCGGGCTTCCAGTTTGCCGGGCCAATTGATGGCCGCTGTTGTGGGATCGGTTCTCTACCGTATTTTAATGGCGGGGGCTTTGGCGATGGATGTGCCCGCCGCCCAGCTGAAGTTGTTTTCGGCCATTTTGGTGGCCCTGGCCATTTCCATGCCCACCCTGCGTCAACGGATGACTTTTTCCAGACAGAGAAAGGCCAACCAACCCAAGGAAAAAGGACTGGCGGAAAGCCGGCTAAAATATCAGGGACAGGGGGAAACACCATGCTGAAACTACAGGGGCTGTATAAAAGTTTTCATCCTGGGACTGTAAATGAGCGAACAGCATTGGCCGGGGTGGATCTCACCCTGAACCCGGGGGATTTTGTCACAGTGATCGGCAGCAACGGGGCGGGAAAATCCACCCTGCTGGGGGCCATAGCCGGCAGTTTTTATGTGGACCGGGGCCGGATACTCCTGGATGGAGAGGATATCACCTATCAACCCGCCTACCGGCGCAGCGGGCAGATTGGGCGGTTGTTTCAGGATCCCTCTCAGGGGACGGCGCCCAATCTGACCATCGAAGAGAATCTGGCCATCGCTGCGGGACGGGGCGCCAAAAGACGGTGGATCAGCTCCATCACCCCCAGCCAGCGGGATTTTTTCCGAGAGGAGCTGTCCCTTTTTGAAATGGGCTTGGAAAACCGGCTGACCTGTAAGGTGGGGCAGCTGAGCGGTGGGCAGCGGCAGGCCCTGGCTCTGCTGATGGCCACCATCCGTCCTCCCAAGCTGCTGCTTTTGGACGAACACACAGCGGCTTTGGACCCGGCGGCGGCCCAAAAGGTGTTGGAGATGACCCAGCTGGTGGTACAGCGAGGCCATTTGACTGCCCTCATGGTCACCCACAATATTCAGGCGGCCTTTTCGGTTGGCAACCGAACCATTGTAATGGGAGAGGGAAAAATTTTAAAAGATTTGACCCAATCCCAGCGGCAGTCGGTTTCTCCTGGCAGCCTGCTGGCGTACTATGTATAAAACAAAAAAGATCCCCGGCGGATGCCGGGGATCTTTTTTAATCTGTCATTACTTGGTGCCGAAAATCCGGTCACCAGCGTCTCCCAAACCTGGGATAATGTATTTGTTCTCGTTGAGTTTTTCATCCAGGGCGGCACAGAATACCTGTACGTCGGGATGAGCCTCCACCAGAGCGTTTAAGCCTTCGGGAGCGGCAATAATACACATAAACTTGATGTTGGTAACGCCCTTTTCCTTGATCATGCGGATGGCGTCAATGGCGGAACCGCCAGTGGCCAGCATGGGGTCCAGGACAATGACTTCCCGCTCGTGGATGTCAGAGGGAAGCTTGCAGTAATATTCCACCGGCTGACAGGTGACATGGTCCCGATAGAGGCCAATGTGGCCCACCTTGGCGGCGGGAACCATCTCCAACACGCCGTCCACCATACCGATACCGGCCCGCAGAATGGGAACAAAGGCCAGCTTCCGGCCGGAAATTACCTTGGTTTTGGCAAAGGCCATGGGAGTTTCGATCTCCACCTCTTTTAAGGGCAGATCCCGGGTGGCCTCATAGCACAGCAGCATGGCGATTTCCGCCACCAGCTCCCGGAACTCCTTGGCACCGGTGTTTTTATCCCGCAGGAGGGTCAGTTTGTGCTGAATCAGTGGATGGTCGGCAATAAATGGTTTACTCACAACGCATTCTCCTTTTTTATGTAATCCCAATGATCTTGTACAAAAGGTTATCTGTTCTCCAAAGCCATCAGTTTGTCCACCCGTCTGGCGTGACGGCCCCCCTCAAAGGGAGTGTTTAAAAAGACTTCCACCATTTCGGTAGCCAGTCCAGGGCCCACCACCCGTCCGCCCATGCAAAGCACATTGGCGTCATTGTGGAGCCGGGTGTATTTGGCGCTGAAATAGTCGGAGCAGCAGGCGGCCCGAATGCCTTTGATTTTGTTGGCAGCCATGGAAATGCCAATGCCGGTACCACAGAACAGCAGAGCCAGCTGGCAACGGCCGCTGACTACCGCCTCACAGGGTGCTACCGCCATATCCGGGTAGTCGCAGGAGGCGCCGTCCAGGGAACCAAAATCCTCATAGGGAATGGATTTGGAATCCAGGTATTTTTTAATTTCTTCTTTCAGGACGAATCCGCCATGGTCACAGCCCAACGCGATCATCAATCTTCCGCCTTTCTCTCTTTTGATTTTCTGGCCAGCAGTTCCCGCTGGGCCTGGGGCAGCCGCAGATAGGAGGGCACCAGCTCTCCTGGGGTGAGCAGTTTATTTTCCCGGGCCAGCCGCCCGGCCACTTGCGCCACCGAAGCGGCCCGCTGATGAAGCAGCGAGGCAGGGGCCACCAAAAGGTGGTCTACTCTGCCGTTAAACTCATTATAGCACAGCTGGGCCCCATCTCCAACTAAAAATACAGGCCGGTTTTGGGTTTGCAGTATTTTTTCCAGATCCTCTAAGGACATGGCGCTGTCCTCCACCAGGCGGGTCAATCCCTGTCCCGGGGTACAGGCAAACAGGGCGGTATACACCTGCTTGCACCGGGCGTCCATCACTGGGCAGACCAGGCCGTCGGCAAAGGAGAGGTTTTGTGCCAATGCCTCCAGGGTGGAGACCCCAGCGCAGGGCTTTTGGACGCTGAAAGTCATTCCCTTGACTGCCGCCAAACCGATGCGCAGTCCGGTAAAAGAACCGGGGCCGGTTGAGACCCCAAATAGGTCCACTTCCTCCAGCCGGCAGCCGGTGTTGGAAAAAAGTTGTTCCACCATGGGCATAATGGTGCGGGAATGGGTCAAATGTACATTGGTGTAATTTTCCCCCAGCAGCTGTCCATCCTCCCACAGGGCGGCGGAAGCCGCCAGGGAAGAGGTATCAAGAGCCAGTATTTTCAAAAGCGCCCGCCTCCCTCAATCTGAATTTTTCTGGTGTTGTCATCAATCCGGGTAAAGGCCACCGTAATGGTTTCCTCCGGCAGGACGCCGGCAATGTTTTCACTCCACTCGATAGCCAGGATCCCACCCTGATCCAGATAGTCAAAAAAACCGGTGGAGTAGAGATCCTCAAAGCTCTCCACCCGGTACATGTCAAAGTGATATAAGGTAATGTTTTTGCTCCGGTATTCGTTGACCAGGGCAAATGTGGGACTGCTTACCGGCATGTCAATGCCCAGCCCCTGGGCCAGGCCCTGGGTGAAAGCAGTTTTGCCCATACCCAACCCTCCGGTGTAGGCAATCACATCTCCGCTGTGAAGCTGTCCCGCCAGCTCCCGGGCAATCTGCTGGGTCTCTTGTACTGAATGAGAAAGATATTCCCGCAACGGGAGCCCTCCTTTTACAAATCAAATCAATTCATTATAAACCATCCGGTGTGGGAATGCAAGAAACCAGGAGCAATCCGGTGTATCTTTGGGGAAAAAGAGGAAAAGCCCCCTCATGCCTTGCAGTTGGGACAGTAAACGCTTATAATGGAAAGGTATTGGGTGCCTGGTAAAGGCCAGGGACCTGTGGGATGGTTTATGGTTGGAAGTGGTATTTTCAGAAAGGAAATTGTCAGAGCCTCATGAAAAAATTGTTTGCAATACTCTACCACTATTTTAAAAGTACCGACCGGCTGCTGATCGCCCTGTGTATGGGGGCATCCGCGTTCAGCGCCGTGCTCCTTTGCGGCATTGTGCATTCCGGCTACGCGGATCAGCGGCGGGTGCTGGTCCAGATTGCCGCCTCCGGAATGGGTGTAATCGCCGCCATTATCATGTCGAAAATCGACTATCATCTGATGGCCAAGCTGTGGAAATTTCACGCGGCTTTGGGCTATTTTTTGGTGCTGCTCACCTTTGTTTTTGGTGTCCAGAGGGACGACGACAAGGCGTGGCTGCCCCTGCCCTTCGGCCTCACCTTACAGCCCTCGGAGTTTTTGAAAATTTCCTTTATTGTGGCCTTCGCCCTCCATTTACAGACGGTGCGGGAGAGCCTCAACCAACCCAAGGTATTGTTGGGTGTCTGTGCCCATGGGGCAGTGCCGGTACTGCTGATCCTCATTCAGGGGGATGCGGGCACAGCGGTGGTATTCCTGTTTATATTCTGCGCTATGGTGTTCGCGGCGGGCCTGGATTGGAAATACATGGCCGCGGCGGCGGGAGCCGGCGTAGTGGCCGCCCCTGTTGTCTGGTTTTATGTGATGGACGAGCACAAACGGATGCGCTTTCTCAGCGTCTATAACTGGG
>CALXEL010000105.1 GCA_944387315.1 uncultured Clostridia bacterium | reverse complement strand
AATCTGCTGGGCATACGGGAACCGGATATTTATGGCAAGGAAAGCTATAGCGCTTTGGTGGCAATGATTGAAAACCACTGCCGGCAAAAAGAGATCGAAGTCAAACAGTTTCAGTCCAACCATGAGGGCGCCATTGTGGATCAGATTCAGGGGGCACTGGGGCTCTTCGATGGCATTGTTATCAATCCTGCCGCCTACACCCATACCAGCGTAGCTATTTTGGATGCTTTGAAAGCGGTAGCACTGCCGGCGGTAGAAGTACATATTTCCCAGGTGTCAGAGCGGGAGGACTTCCGGCAGATTTCCTACGCGGGAATGGCCTGCTTTGCCCATGTGATTGGGGAAGGATTGGCGGGCTATCTCCATGCTATTGACATACTGGAGGAATTTTTATGCAGGCAGTCATAATGCCGGGATATCCCAAGGGACAAGTTGTTATCCCACCCTCTAAAAGCCTGGCTCACCGGGCTATCCTCTCTGCTTGCCTGGCAGCGGGGGAGAGTATTATCTCCAATTTTGCTTTCTCCCAGGATATGAAAGCCACCATTGGTGCTATGGAAGCTATGGGTGCCACTATCCAAATAGATGGTGATCGGCTGAAGATAGTGGGTTGTAACCCCTTTTCCAGCAGGGGAACCACAAGAATTGACTGTTTGGAGTCCGGCTCCACTTTGCGGTTTGTACTGCCTCTGGCATCCCTGTCTGGTGATCGGGTTTGTTTAACCGGCGCTCCACGACTGCTGGAACGGCCTATGGATATCTATGCCGACTTGTGGGCTGACCAGGGGCTGTACTACAGCCAAACTCCCCAGGAAATTGTAGTGCGGGGGGCTTTAAGTGGTGGGGCTTACTGGGTGCGGGGAGATGTTTCCTCCCAGTTTTTCACAGGATTGCTGTTTACCTTGCCTTTGCTGGAAAAGGATTCTATTATTGAGATTGTACCGCCTTTTGAGTCCAGGTCCTATGTACAGCTAACTCTGGATGTGCTGCACACCTTTGGAATCAAAGCCCATTGGCAGTCTGAATATGTTTTGGAGATTCCTGGCTGGCAGCAGTATGAGCCAGCCCATTTTCAGGTGGAAGGAGACTGGTCCCAGGGGGCTTTTTTCGCTGCTATGAATGCCTTTGGGGGGCAGGTGGAACTGTTAGGCCTTTGCCAGAATAGCGCCCAGGGAGACCGGGCCATTCTTCAGGCAATAGAGCAGCTAAGTCAACCAGACGCAGTGGTGGATATTTCAGATTGTCCAGATTTGGGCCCTATCCTTACGGTATTGGCCGCTTTTTCGCCAGGGACCACGCAAATTACAGGAGCTGCCCGGCTGCGTATTAAAGAATCTGACAGGATTGCCGCTATGGAATCAGAGCTGCGCAAACTGGGAGTAACCATAACCAGCAATCGTGATACGATTTTTGTAGAGCATTCTACCATCCATTGGAGTGGGGAAGCACTCTGGGGTCACAATGACCACCGGATTGTTATGGCTTTGTCGGTAGCCTCTTTGCAGGCTGATCGGCCAGTGACTATACAGGGAATAGAGGCAATCAATAAATCTTTTCCCACCTTTTTTGAAAAACTGGCTGATCTCGGCATTTTAATACAAACAATGCAATAAACAAAAAGATAGAGCCTGATTTTGATAGCTAGCTGGTTTAGCTGGAATACAGGCTCGAATTGGGAAAAAGAAAAGGCCCGGAGTGCGAATGCCTCCGGGCCTTTTCCTGGTAAAACTGGTGGACAGTTTTGAAAATGAGCAATACAGTTGATGCTCTTGAACTATGTGTTTACTTGCTGAGAATTCGATATATTAAATCTGCTGTTAAAGCGCCTAATATCAGGCAGATAAGCATTACAATTTCGATTTTAAATGTCCGAAGCAATGTGCCTCTTGTTATACTAGTCACAATCCTTATAACAATTAATACAAATATCAAGCTACCTGTTACCAGCAATGGCCTATCCCATTTTCGTGATGCATACCGCATCAGTGCCCCTATTATAAATGGAAACAAACATCCCATAATAATATCTATTACATTCCACATGTAATTTCCATCTTTCTCTTTCTAAGATTTGTGCAGTTGTGATTGTTTTTATGACACCGCTTTCTAAAAGACAATGTAGCATATTATTAGCAGGAGGTCAATAATTGGTATTTGTTCTGCCATATATGACTGCATTTTGTGTCATATATAGTTATATGGTTTGATATTATTCTCATTGTTTTTAGTATACATCCCAACAGTATATTGTTTCGATTGACTTTTTTACTCGATTTATTTTCAATAAAAAAGTTCTGTAATCTTCCATAAAACAGAAAATTACAGAACTCTTCGTGGTGGAGGCGGGGGGAGTCGAACCCCCGTCCGAAAACATATTCACACAAGCTTCTCCGAGTGCATTTTGTCTTTTGGGATTCCCCTCGCAAAACGCCGGCAAACAGGCTTTTTGTTACGGTATTCTCTTATACATCAGGAAAGCCGAGACATTCTTTCAAGACGTTCACCACTAATCGACGCTCAATACAGGACCGTGGTACTTCCTGCTTGAACGGCTGCTTAATTAAGCAGCAAATGCAACGTTATCGTTAGCGTTTATTTTTAAAGTGTCACGTTTTATAGAGGTCGTGCGCCTCTACTCGCTACTCATGCTTCAACATCCCCGTCGAAACCTTTACGCCCCCATATTTTATTGGCGATTTTTTTCCTTGATGGCACGATCCATTTCTCGTTTGGCATCCCTTTTGGCCATATCGGCCCGCTTGTCATAGAGCTTTTTCCCTCGGCACACGCCCACTTGTACTTTGACATTAGAACCCTTGAAATAAAGAGACAAGGGGATCAAAGTCATTCCATCCTGTTTAATGAGTCCCAGCAGCCGGTGGATTTCCCGCTTGTGGACCAGCAGCTTTCGAGTACGCATAGGATCTTTATTAAAAATATTTCCCTTTTCATAGGGACTGATATGCATTTGCCGAATAAACAGCTCACCATTCTCAATATCGCACCAGGCATCTTTCAGGTTGGCCGCAGATTGCCGAAGAGATTTGACTTCGGTGCCACAAAGGGCAATGCCCGCTTCAAAGGACTCTTCTACAAAGTACTCATGGCGAGCTTTTCGGTTGTCAGTAATTGTTTTAATAGCAGTAGACGCCATGATTTGGTATGCACCTTATCCTTTCAAAATATTTGCCTGGGTTTATTATTATACCATACTATAAAAATTAGTCAATTGGAAGTATCAGTGCATTGGGCATTTGTTTTTGGGGGATAGGCTTTTTTGAATTTGATACCTATCAATTAGATGGAGTGATTCCTTGGCAATGTATAGAAAGGAGATCTTTGAGGGCACAGGCACTGCTACTGTGACACCGAGCCACCATCGATTTTCTCTTGACTGCTTCCTGAATTGCAGAACCCACCATTTTGTGAGAAACTGTATTGGTAAACAGAATTAACAGATCTGGGTAACCAATTTGCTTTTTAAAGTCTGCAGGCATTTTGGTAAACACTTTGGCTTTACATCCGTATTGTTTACATATTTGTTTATATTGGCATTCCATGCGCTCATTTCCGCCGATAATTACTACACTCATGTTTATCCTCCAGCCTTTTAATGATATAGTGATACGATCTAGTTAGCGTATGCTAACTAGATCGTATCACAGAAATTCTTTTCTGTCAATGCTTTTATTTTTCTGGCTGTAGATAGATTTGTACCTCATATGGGGTAGCAGTATACTCAGTTAGGTTATCTTCATATTCATTAGCCACAACAAATACAGGAGCATAGCCCTTTGTTTGTAAAAATTCCCGAATTATTTGAGTATTCCATTCATTTAAACGGAGTCTGGCCCGAAAACAGAGATATAGCCCTTCGGGTAAGGTAGTGAGGTAGGGGGAAATAAACCCTGGTTTCCCTTTTAAATAAATTGAGGCGGATGTAGGGGCAAAATGCTGTTCCATCATATCCTCAAAATCCAGCACAAACCCATATTGTCGCCGGTAGTGGAGGTCTTTAAATTGTTCCCTGCTTTTTAAACGGGTCAGTCGAACCTCGATGTCCTCAAAGGGCTCATCTGGTGTGCAGGGAGCACAGAGCATGTACCGCTCTTCCAGTTGGGAAAGATAGATTTCCCCCTCGGCCCGGTTGGAATCCATGTACTGAAAATAGTTAATATACCAGCGGATGTCATCCATGGTTTCCTGCAGATGATCCAGCTCTTTTTGTTTTTCCTCAAGTTTTCGGTTGAGGAAAAACAGCAGTTCATCCACCTTGCCGCTTTGCAGGATTTCTCTGATTTCGTTGAGGGTCAGCCCCATACTTTGGAGGTACTTGATCCGGTCAATATAGTGAAACTGGTCCTGCCGATAGTATCGGTACCCAGTTTGTGGATTCACATAGGCAGGAGAAAAAACACCCATACGCTCATAAAAGCGCAGGGTTTGTACACTGATGTCAAAAAGTTTGGCAGTTTCACCGATGGAATAGAATTCTTTCATGCTGAGCCTCCCATATTTCGGTCATACAGAACTGACAAGTTCATTGTATTGGATTGTTAAAGATAAATCAATATAGGGTTTGCACAATTTTACATGAAATTCTCGTTTAATAAGTATAGTTGACTCTATATTTAGTATAGAGTTTATAATAAAAAAGAAGGCTGCTAACGCAGTAAAGTATAAACGTGATAGAAAGGGGTCTTGTATATGAGAAACATCTGTGTGGCAATTTGGGGCTTTGGAGCTATGGGTTCTACAATGGCTAAAACCCTCCTGAAAAAACAGGGAGTAGAGGTTATTGGCGTATGTGATATGCACCCTGATCGGGTGGGCAAGAAAATCTCACAGGTCTTGGGCGTCCCGCTCAATGGCAATCCGGATGTGACCATCTCTGACAATATCGATCAGGTAGTTTTGCCGGGCAAATGCGATATCTGTATCATTGCCACAGACTCCTTTGTGAAACATATGTATGAAAAGGCTATTCAGGTAATGGAAAAGGGCGTAAATGTAGTGACCATAGCAGAAGAGATGGCCTATCCTCTGGCCCAGGAGCCTGAACTTGCCAAAAAGCTGGATGAGGTGGCCAAGAAAAATGGCGTAAGTATTTTAGGCACCGGTATCAACCCTGGCTTGGTCATGGATTTGCTGGCTATCCTTCTTTCCGCCTGTATGACCGATGTGGAATCGGTGCGGTGTGAACGGGTTAACAGCCTGTCGCCCTTTGGGCCCACCGTCATGCAGGAGCAGGGTATTGGCATGTCAGTGGAAGCTTTCCAGAAAGGCATCGCCGATGGCTCCATTGCCGGCCACGTGGGATTTGCCGAGTCGGTGATGATGATTTCTGATGCTCTGGGGCTGGGTGTGGATAAATTTGCCCAGCAGATGGCCCCCATTGTGACCAATGTGGATCGCAAGGCACCCCATGGCTTTGCCAAGGCAGGAGAGGTAGCCGGTGTGCGGATGACCGGTCAGGGCACCAAGGAGGGTAAGGTTCTGGTGGATATGATCCATCCCCAGCAGATTGAACCGGAGATGGAAGGAACACAGACCGGCGATTATATTTTGCTCAAGGGTACCCCTGAGGTCAATATGTCTATCAAGCCGGAGATCAGCGGCGGCCTGGGCACTGTTGCCATGTGTGTCAACTGCATTCCCCATGTTATCAACGCTGAGCCTGGCCTGCGCACCATGATTGATATTCCAGTGCCTCATGCTATCATGGGGGATTTCCGCAACTATGTGAACCCAGCCAAACGAGTTGTCAAAGAATAGGGAGGGGTAAGCTATGGTAAAACAGGGTTCCTGGGTGAGTATTACCCGTACAATATTGACGGCGCAGGAGCGCACCGCCTCACTGCCGGAGGACACCTCCGCCGTTCCCTTTGTCATGTGGGTGAAAGGGTATCTGGTGGAGGACGCCGAAATTGGCCAGCCAGCCAAAGTCCGCACCAAGACAGGACGAATTGAGGAGGGTATTCTGGAGGAGGTAAATCCTCAATACGAGCTCAACTACGGCAATCTGGTGCCGGAACTGCTCTCCATTGGGGATGACGCCAGAGCGATTCTGTTCGGAGGTGAGGACAATGCGTAAGGATATGAGCTACCAGGCGGTTATGGGACGCAAAACCGAGATCATCAAAGCCTCGGCCGGTTTGGATTTTGACCAGTTTGAAAGCGGATCTCTGGCCTTTGATTACGAGGGAATGATGGCCAGCACCGGCTATACCTTTGACGAGATCCGCCGGGTACAGGCGGAGGGATCGGTAGGCAATACCCCACTGATCGAGCTGAAGAATATTACCGCACTGGCCCGGAAATTTGCCCCCAAGGGCAACGGCGCCCGCATTTTTATCAAAGACGAGGCGGCTAACCCTTCTGGTAGCTTTAAGGACCGCCGGGCTGCCACCGCCGTATACAACGCCAAGAAACTGGGCTTCAAAGGAGTGGTATCCGCCACCAGCGGCAACTATGGCGCTGCTGTAGCCTCCCAGGCTGCCATGAAGGGATTAAAATGCATTGTAGTACAGGAGTGCTACGATTCCCGGAAGGTGGGCCAGCCAGAAATTGTGGAGAAGGCCAGAAAGTGCGAAGCCTATGGCGCCGAGGTTATTCAGCTGACCGTTGGTCCCGAGCTGTTTTATATCTCCCTGAGGCTGTTGGAGGAGACCGGTTATTTCTGTGCCTCTCTCTATTCTCCCTTTGGCGTGGCCGGAGTGGAGACTCTGGGCTGGGAAGTTGCCACCCAGGTGAAAGAGCGCACCGGCAAATTCCCCGACGCCGTAGTCTGCACCAACGCCGGAGGCGGCAACCTGACCGGTACCGCCAGAGGCCTGCTGCGAGCTGGCTGTCATGCCCAGGTCATCGGCGCATCGGTAAACCTCAAGGGGCTGCATATGGCCTCTGATAACCAGTTTAACCGCAAATCCTTTACCACAGGACACACTGGTTTTGGCATTCCTTACAGCACCTGGCCCGACCGCTCCGATGTCCCCCGTTCGGCAGCCCGTCCCCTGCGGTATATGGATCGCTATGTCACCATCAACCAGGGCGAGGTGTTCTATATGACCGAGCTGCTGGCCAGCTTGGAAGGTATGGAGCGGGGCCCTGCTGGCAACACCTCCCTGGCAGCCGCCTTCTCCATTGCCCAGGAAATGCCTGAGGACGCTATCATTGTGGTTCAGGAGACCGAGTACACTGGAGCGGGCAAACACATTCAGCCCCAGCTCTCCTTTGCCCGGGATAACGGCATTGAGGTATCGGTAGGCAACCCAGATTTGGAGGTGCCTGGCAAGAGTATCATTCTGCCAGCTGACCCATCCCTGCTGAAAGCCCGGGATCTGGATATGAACAAAACCAGAGCCTCATTGATTCGCCACGCGCTGGCCACCATCGATCACAAACCTACATCCGAGGATATTCGTTTCTTGGCTCAGGAGGTCAAATCTACCGAGGCCTTTGTGGAGGAGACCATTGCGTCTCTCAGCTGACAGATAGGAGGACAGGATGAAACGTACCGATGATTTTCTCACCCGCCGTGCCCATCTGGCGGAGATGAGTGATGACCAGCTGCGGGATTACTTTTGGCAGCTGGCCGAGCAGGTGGTAGAACCCCTGCTCAAGCTGGGCTATGAGAACACAACTCCCTCCATTGAACGGTCGGTGCTGCTGCGGATGGGTTTTTCTTCTTTGGAAGTTAAGCCCATTGTAGAGGGCGCTATCGCCCATAACCTGATTGGCCATGGGGCTGGCAACATTGTATATAAACTAGCTAAACATAAGGGGATTCCTCTGCGCCAGGCTGGCGAGGCTCTGGCTCGTGGAGAGCTGTGGGATGAGGCAGCCGCCCTGTTTGAAGGAGGTGCCAAATAATGTCCGACTACAAACTCTCTCCCGATTCCAAGCTGGATCTGGATGAAATTTTTAATGACCTGGAACACTACCACACCAAACGCAGGGGATGGACCTGGCGCAAACCGGCGCCAGGGCTTAAAATGGGTCCTTTTACCTACCACGACTGTTCCCAGCCTCTCAAGGACAGTGTCGGGCTGCTCCAGGCTCACTATTTTGACGGCATTGATCCCCAGCCCATGCCGGTGATTACCACCGAGATTGCCTCCGGCCGGTTTGAGGATGACATCCGCCGGATGCGGATGGCGGCCCACCATGGGGCGGATCACATTATGGTAATCCGCACCGCAGGCCAGTCACACTTTGATGGGCTTATTGAAGGTACTCCACAGGGAATCGGCGGTGTGCCGGTCACCCGTAAACAGGTGCGGGCCCAGCGCCGGGCATTGGACCTGATTGAGGAAGAGGTGGGACGGCCTATCAATTACCACTCCTATGTGTCAGGTGTGGCGGGGCCAGAGATCGCTGTCATGTTCGCCGAGGAGGGGGTAAACGGTGTCCACCAGGACCCTCAGTACAATGTGATTTACCGCAACATCAACATGGTGCGTTCCTTTGTGGACGCCTGTGAGTCCAAAAAGATCATTTCGTGGGCGGGCATGGCTCAGATTGATGGTGCCCACAACGCCAACGCCACTGCCCGGGAGGCCTGGAAGGTGATGCCGGAGCTGATGGTGCAGCATGCCATCAACGCCATCTTCTCTCAGAAGGTAGGCATAGACAAGGGAAATATCTGTCTTTCCACTGTGCCGCCTACCTCCACACCGGCCCCCAGCGTCTATATGGACCTGCCTTACGCTGTGGCCCTGCGTGACTTCTTTAAAGGTTACAAAATGCGGGCCCAGATGCACACCAAATACATAGAGTCCTCCACCCGGGATGCCACTGTCACCCATGTGCTCAATATGCTGATCTCCAAGCTGACCAGCGCCGATATTCAGTCCACTATCACCCCTGACGAGGGAAGAAACGTACCCTGGCACATCTACAACATCGAGGCCTGCGATACCGCCAAACAAGCGCTGGTGGGTATGGATGGCCTGATGGAGATGGTGGAGCTGAAGAAAGACGGTCCTCTGCGGGAGAAAGCAAGAGAGCTCAAAGAGCGGGCTGTCCTCTTTATGGAGGAGATTCTCCAGACAGGTTACTTTGAATCGGTGGAGCAGGGCTTCTTTGTGGATTCCGGCTACTATCCTGAGCGGAGCGGAGACGGTATTGCCCGGGAAATCGGCGGCGGTGTAGGCGCCGGCACCGTCTTTAAACGGGAGCCCGACTACATGGCTCCGGTCACTGCCCACTACGGCTACAACAATGTGGCCCAGTATGATCCGGCAGCGGTGGAGAATCCTGCTTCCCTCATTGGGGGCAGCACTCTGGAGGACCCGGAGAAAATCGTATTCATTGACGAGCTGGATGACATGGATAATGTCCATCAGCGGATGGAAGAAACCGAAGTTTACCGCCATGGCACCAAGATCAAGCCAGAGATGGAGTGGCTGGCTGACGGCGTAGTGCTGCTGACCATGTTCCTGCCAGCCGAACGGAAGATTGCTGAGGCCGCTGGTTTGGAGATTGCCAAGAAGATGAACCTCACCGAGGTAGAGGTCATCAGCCGGGAAGTGATGCATGGGGCAGAGGGTACCCGGCTGGAAATTCGTGGTAAGGTACCCTTTGATGTGGATGTAAGCACCCTGGTGATTCCCAAGGACCCGGACGTCATGTCCGACGAGGCCATTCGGACAGAGATCGAGCGCAAACCCATGACAGTGGTTTGTGGTACTGTCGGCCAGGATGAGCACTCGGTAGGCCTGCGGGAGATCATCGACATCAAGCATGGCGGTATCGAGAAATATGGAATCAAGGTACATTATCTGGGCACCTCGGTTCCAGTGGAAAAACTGGTCAACGCCGCCATCGAGCTCAATGCGGACGCTATGTTGGCTTCCACCATCATCAGCCATGACGACATCCACTACAAAAATATCGAAA
>CALXEL010000104.1 GCA_944387315.1 uncultured Clostridia bacterium | reverse complement strand
TCTTTGAGCAGCCGTCCAAAGCTGGGGTGCTCCACCCCGGCCAGCCCCTTGACCAACGGGTCCCACCGGCCCTCCCAAGCCAGGGCCAGAAGTTCCTGTACCTGACGGCGGTAGATATAGAAGGCGTCCCCATAGGCGGCCAGGATCTTCTCATCCCCCTCCATGAGGGAGAGGCCCTCCTGAATCCGCTGGGCGGCAAACTCCAGGCTCTGGCAGGCGTAATCCAGCAGCACCTGACCCCAAGGGCTTTGGGCAGCCCCGGATTCCCCCCGATAGAGGAGCAGCTTCTCGTCCAGCCAGTCCCCATAAAAGGGGTGGGAACGGACAAAGGTGTAGAGTCTTCGCACCACCCGGGCTACCATGGCGTCATCCCGGCCGGCGGAAAGCAGTTCCACCAGCTCCAAAAAGACGGGGTCCTCCCCGGCGTAAAATTCCTCCATCACCTGGGTCACCGCCTCGTATTCCCACACCTCCAGCTCCCGGTCATCCGCAATGCGAAAATCGGGAGCCAGAGAGAGCCGCTGGAAGTTTTGCCGCAGCAGTTCCTGACAGAAAGCGTGCACCGTACTGATTTGGGCCTGCTCCAACAGCAGCAGCTGGCGGCGCAGCCCCAGATTGCCGGGGTTCTGCTCCAAGAGGACGGTCAGCTTCTGGCGGATTCTCTGTTTCATCTCCTGGGCGGCGGCCCTGGTGTAGGTGACAATCAACATCCGGTCGGCGGAGATGGGACTTTGGGGGTCAAACAGCTGCTGCACCACCCGCTCGGTGAGCACAGCAGTCTTACCGCTGCCCGCTCCCGCCGAAACCAGCAAGCTGCCGCCTCGGGCTGTTATGGCATTTTGCTGTTGGGTTGTCCAGCGCATGGCTCCCATTTTTCATCCTCCTCCAATCTGTCAAAAAATTCCGATGGCTTGAGCTTTTCCAGCTCTTTGCAGGGATGCCCCTCCTCATAGCCGCAGAGCTGCCGGTAGTCGCAGTAGGAACAGGGGTTATATCTGGCATCCGAGACAGGCAGAGCGGCAATCTGGCCGTCCAGCAGCAGCTGGGCCATCTGGGTGATGTTTTTCTCAATGCGGGTTTTCAGTTTACCCATCTGGGCCAGTGTGGCCACCGACGAAGTGGCGTCCACCGTATCGTCCGGCTTGAGCTTGGCAGGGATAAAAATCCCCTTGGCCTCCTGCTCCATCCCCTGGATTACCTCCCGGTCCTCCAGAACCAGCCCGCTCATTTGATAGGTTTTGGCACACTCCGCCCCCAGCTCCTGGTCGGAGATATGCCGGTCGGTCCGGACAAACCGGCTGTGGGCCGGCATATACAGCACCCCGGCAGGCAGGGTATCCCGCAGTTCTTCCCGGCCGTTCTGCCAGATGGAAAACAGATAGATGAGCATCTGCATATTGAGCCCGTAGTATACGTCCGAGAGCTGGAACTTCTTGCTTCCTGACTTGTAATCCACCACCCGCACATATTTTTTCTCCCCCCGACGCATAATGTCCACCCGGTCCACAATCCCCTCCACCAAAACGGTGGCGCCGTCGGGGGTGGTCAGCTCCAGTGGGGGAACCTCCCCCTCCCGGGCTATAGGAAGCTCAAACTCCTGGGGCTCAAACTGGCTCTGGGCCAGCTCGGTGCCCAGCTGTATCAGCAGCTGTACCAGCTGGCTCACCAGCCGGGTATATAAATAATGGAACCGCTTGGGTAAATCCTTGGCGGTCACCAGCTTCTCCTCAAGATAGCCGTCAATGATCTCCCGCACCTGGCGGCGGAGCAGTTTTTCATCCACCTGGGCCAAACCCTTTCCACCATGGATCATCACCATTTTTTGCAGCACCAGATGGATGACCGTACCCGATTCTATGGGGTTAAACTCCACCTTGCGGCGGGGCTGTACCCGCAGACCGCTGGCACAGAAGTAGGCGAAGGGGCAGTTGTAGTACCGCTCCACCCGGGAGGGGGAAAGGCGCATGGTACTGCCAAAGAGCTGCCTGCTCACCTGGGGGTTCTGGATGGCAAATTGGCTGGAATCGGGCCAGTGACCCAGTGTCCCGGCCAAAGCCCCCTGGCCGCTCTCCTTCAGGTATTGTTCCAATGTGGCCCGAAGAGGGGTATCCTTGTTCCACAGGGAGGCATAGGCCCACAGGGCTGTCACTGGGCCATAAACCCGGTCCTCCCGGGGCAGCAGGGAGGTGTCGGTGATAGGCAGACCCAAAATCTCACTGGTCCAGCTGCAGATGGCCGATGGGGTTTTCTGTTCCCCGGTAAGAGTGGTTTTAGAATAGGAAACCTGTAAAAAGTGGCTGGGAGCGGTCACCGCGAAATAGGCGTAATACTTCTCCTGTACCGACTGTACCGAGCCACAGCGAAACAGAGGGATTCCCCCGGAAATCAGGGCGGTGCGCTCCCCCTCGCTGAAGATTCCGGCGCTGTGGTAGGCGGCGGGGAATTCCCCCTCAGCTGCGCCAATGACAAAGACCCCTTTGGGGGCGGCAGACCGAATCCGGTCGGCAGCGCCCACAATCACCTGGTCCAAAGTCTGGGGGATCTGCCCCACCTCAATGGAAGCTACCCCCAAAGCGAACAACTCACAAAACCGCTGGAGGGAGAGGGAGCGCTGGCCAATGACCCCGCCGAATAAATCCAGCAGTTCCATCACCTGCTCCCAGATGGCCTCCGCTTCCTCCAAAAAGGCCTGTCCCTCCTCCGCCGGCATCCGCCGGGCAGCCTGGCTCAGGTACTCCCCTGCCTTTACCTCTTCCAGCAGCCGGTAGAGAGCTTCTCCAAAGGAGTATCCAGTGGGATTTTTCACCCGGCTGGCAAACCGGCGCAAAGGGGTGATCACTGCCCGGCGCAGGGCATTGATCTGTTCCAGCTGTTCCCTGTCCTGAGCAGAAAAGGCCTCTACCATTCCTGAAGGGTGGTTGACAAAGTCCTCCACCCAGCTTTTCCCCTCAATGCCCCAAATGTAACAGTAGTTTTCCAGGGCAGCCAACTGGGCGGGGTCCAAGCCCAGGCAGAGGTTTTTGGCAAAGGCCAGCACCTGCTGGGTGCCATATCCTCTCTGGGCCACCTCCAGGGCGGCAGACAGGAGACTCACCACCGGGGTATTAGCGGCTGGTCGGGCGGTATCCATAAAATAGGGGATCCCATAGTTGGCAAAAATACGCCGCAGAGGGATCTGATACCCCTCCAAAGACCGGCAGATCACCGCGAAGTCCCGGTAGCGCCAGTGGTTTTCCTCCACCAGGCGGCGGATGGTTACTGCCACCTGTTCCATCTCGTCATAGGGGTTCTGGGCGGCATAGATGGCCACGCTGCCATCCCCCTCACCAGCCGGCTCTGAGGGTCGGCTGGTAAAAAAGTGTTCTTCCAACTTTTTGAGGGATGGGCTCTGAAAGCGGAAGCCCTCCTGCATTTTAATGGGAGAGGCCACTGCCACCCCCTGTTCCCGGGCCAGCCGGATTAGCCTATGGGCAGTGTCAACGGCAGGGGAAAACACACCCATCCCCCCCTCCTGGTCCTCCAGGGATGGGGTGGGCAAAGCCATGTAAAAGTCCTGGCTCTGGGCAATCATCTGGGCCAGCAACCGGTACTCCCCCGCCATAAAGGCGGTGTAGGAGTCCACAAAGACAGCGGTTCCCTCAAAAAAAGATTCCCCCTCCAGGAGGTTTACCGCCCGGAGGATGTCGTCCTGGGGGTCACTGTACCCCTGGTCGAGCAAGGCCTGATACACCTGATAGATCAGTGCCAGTTCTCTGGTTTTTTCCCCCAGGAGGCCCTCCTGCTGGCTGCGGGAAAATTTCTCCAGCTGCTGGGGTTCCACCCCAGCGGCTTTCAGCTCCCCGATGGTATCCACCATACTTTCAATAAAGGAGATGTGGTCCGCCTGATCCCGGTAGAGGGAGAGCTGGTCGGCGCTCTCACTGACCGCGATGCTCATAAACAGGTAGCGGGCGGTGTCATCCACCGGCTTGTTGGCCAATCCCCCATACCGGCGGAAAATGTGGTTGCACAGCCTGGAAAAACCCAGCACCTCCACCCTGGCGGAGAGCTGCGGCCCCAACCGACGATAGAGCTCCCGCTCACTCTCAAAGGAAAACTGGTCAGGCACCAACAAGATGGCCGGACTGCCCGCCCGCACCGTTTCTTCCAGTATTTCCAGCAGCTTGGCTGTTTTTCCACTGCCTGCCCGGCCCAATATGAGATGCAGCATACCAAAGCTCCTTTCGTCCATATCTGTGCCTTATTGTAACACACCCCATACAAAAAAGGAACCGTTCTCATCAGCGGTTCCCCTCTCTGTAAAGAGAAACTGTTTTTGTAGCCACAGCGCTGCGAAATGCCACATCATGTTCCACAAATACCATGGTGGGCGCAAAAGTCTCAAGCAGAGCCTCAATCTGCATCCGGGAATAGATGTCCATATAGTTGAGAGGCTCATCCCATACATACAAATGGGCCTCTTCGCAAAGGCTTTTGGCAATCAGCACTTTTTTCTTCTGGCCCTGTGAAAAATCCTCCATTTTCTTCTCAAACTGCACACGGTCAAAACCCATCTTTCGCAGGATCGTCTTAAAGCGGCTTTCCTCAATTCCGCTGGCCTGGGCGAACTGGGTCAGGGTGCCTCGCAAGTAAGAAGTGTCCTGTGGCACCCAGGAGATGACCAGGCCTGAACCAATCGAAACGGTGCCTCTGTGGCAAATGGGTTCCCCCAACAGCAGCTTGAGCAAGCTGGTTTTGCCACACCCGTTTCTGCCATCCAGAACAACGCGCTCCCCCCGCTTCACCGAAAAGGAGACAGGCTGACAGACTTCCCTATCCTGGTAAATGGGTACAACCTCCGAAAAGGACGCCAGCGTATCGGCATAATAGGCTAGCGGGGACAGTTTCAAATCCTCCGCCGTCTCGATATTTTTCAGCAGGTTGTTTTTCTCCTCCACAGCCCGCTGTTGCCGGGATGTAATGGATTTTGCCCGCTTCATCAGCTTGGCTGATTGATGCCCAATAAATCCTCTGTCCACCGACCCATCCCCATATTTGGACGCCTCCACCCGGTCGGACCAGGCCCCCGTTCTGCGGGCCGCGTTTTGTAGGTGGGCAATCTCTTTCTTCAGCTTGACGTTTTGTGCCAGCTCAAATTCCTGCTGCCGGCTGAAATTTAAAAACCAGGAGGAAAAATTCCCTCTCTGTACCTCAATGTTGGAGCGGTTAATAGACAGGATATGATCCACACAGCCGTCCAAAAAGGAGCGGTCATGGGAAACCAAAATAAATCCTTTCTTTTTTTGCAGGTAAGCGGAAACGACCTGCCTGGCTTTGGCATCCAAATGGTTGGTCGGCTCGTCAATGAGCAAAAAATGTTCCGGGTTCAGAAAGAGGGCTGCCAGCAAAACTTTGGTCTGTTCCCCATTTGACAGGGTAGCAAAAGGCCTATATAGCACATCCTGCCCCACTTCCAGGCCACTGAGCTCTCGGGCAATCTCCCACTCCTGAGCCTGAGGGCAAATTTCTGCCAGCACCTCTTCAGTCAAACGGCCTGTATCTTCTACAGGATAGGGGAAATAGTCAAATTGTACGGGGCTGTAGATTCGCCCGGAGTATTCATATTTTCCCAGCAATAAATTGAGAAATGTGGTTTTTCCTCTTCCATTTCTACCTATAAATCCCAGTTTCCAGTTGCTGTCAATCTGAAAACTCACATCTTCAAAGATGGGATCGTAACTGGACGAATAAGAAAAAGATAGATTTTCAACTTTAATCATCGCCATACTCTATTCCTCCCATGCTGTTAAACAAAAAATCAAAGCCGCAAGAAAGTATTCCTGCGGCTTTTCACAACAGCACAGAGACACCATCCTGGCAGGGATGGTCACACAACTGCAATCTATCTGGAGAAAAGGCTTGTAACTTTCTTGCAACAGGCGCAACAACACCCTAAAACTGAGTGCCATTGCATATTCCAACTTATTTGCAAGAAAAATTACGCATCTTTTCACCTCATCTATCCAATTTCAATCCAAGTATACCATGTATACACAAAAGAATCAACCGCTGGACTTACAGCTGATCTGGGTGTTCCAGTAAATAGAGATAGCTGGCGGCAATAAAGGTTTTGGGCGCCGCGGCAGCTGCCCACAGCAGATTGTGAGTGGTGTTCCTCTGACCCACCGCGTCTTCAATCCAGCCATAGAAAAAGGACAGCACCTGGTCTGACTCAAAATTGCTGATCTGTCGGGCCAGCTTGGGAACCGAGGAGGGGTTACTGAGAGCCTCCTCAAACTCCTCCCGATTGGGAATCTCACAGTGGGAAAAACGGGAGAGAATCTGCTGGTGGAAGCTGTCCATATCATAGGGACAATCGGCGGGCAGATCCAATAGCTCAGCGGTGATCTCCGCTGCCCGCAGGAAAAAGTCCTTCATCTCACTTCTGCGTTTTCCTTTGCGCCGCAGGGCGCTTTTCATCCGCCGGGCCAGGGCCTGCTGGAGCGGAGCGGTACTCTCCCCCAATCCCGCTATGCCAATCTTTTTACGCAGGGCATTCCAGCCCTCATAGTAGAGGCGCTCATGTTTTTCCAGCTCCCCTGGATAAAAAGCGTAAGCATAGCCCTCCATCTTTCCAAATTGCTTTAAGGTATCCAGATACCCCAGCCCCATATTGCGGGCAATCCGCTGGGGATTGAAGTTGATAAAGGAACCCAGATTCCAGTAGCTTCGAATATAGGTCACCGGTGTGCGGTAATGGCGCACCTTGGGAATAAAGCCAATGGCCTCCAAATCCACAGCGATAATCTCGTCAGCCCCCAAATCAATGGCCAAATCCACTGGAAGGTTATTGCGGTATCCCCCATCAATATATTTGGAACCGCCAATCTCTTTGCGTTTAAAGGCGGGATAACAAGCCGCTGAGGCCAGCAGATATTCCGCCATCTCCCCCTGAGGAATCTGTTCCTTGGTAAGGGTTACCTCCTTGAGAGGTGGAAACTGCACAGTCACAATCCCAAAGGCAATGGGAGAGCGGCGCACCGCTTCCTCATCCAGCATGGTGCGCACCAAAGTTTCCAGAGGGGTGATGTCCAGTCCCCCATCCTTGATGATTTCACTTAAAGAGGCCGCCAGCACCTGTTTGGCTCCATCCAAAGTGGTCAGCTGCTGGGCGGAGACACTGCCCAGCACCTCCTCATACTTCATATTTTTCCACATCTGTTCAGCGGCCTCATAGTCTCCCTGCAGCATGAGAGCTCCATTGAGGGCACCAATAGAAGTGCCGGTAATGACATCAAAATCAACGCCCAGTTCCCGCAGAGCACGCCATACACCAATTTCGTAGGCGCCTTTGGAACCTCCTCCACCTAATACTAATCCACGCTTTTTGCTCATGGTATCACCTTCCGTTCTCTGGTCCTATGGTATCACGCCACACCCCCGCCTGCAAGTCAAAAAAAGGAAGCTGCTAAAATTGTAACAGTTGAGAGAACATTTGATCTTATGATACCATAATTTCCAGTGAATGAATCAACGGAACCTTCACCCACCGGCAGACAGGGAGGACAAAATATGCAACACCTTATAGTGGAATACCAACAGACTGCTAATCAACTGCAGCAACATCTGCTCCATCTAAAAGAATTGCGGGAAACTGCCCCACCTCAGGAGAGCCTGCTGCTGGACCGCAGAATTTTACTGCTGCGGGAGGAATTGCGGGATACCCGAAAGATCTTAGACTATCTGAGTGAAAGATATAAACCTGTAGAGGAGGGTGAAAAAGATGTTTGAAACCAGACGGATGGTGCGAATCACCGACAGCATAGAGCGTTTCGCCGACCAATCAGCGGGGGCCGGTTCCGACAACCGGCAGTATCTGGATCAGTGCAAACTGTTAATCCGGCTGGCCATACAATATCAGCTCACCGAAAAGCAGCGGCAAGCGGTGGCCCTCTACTATTATGACCAGTATAATATCTATGAGATTGCCCAGCAGCTGGGCATCGCTCCCTCTTCGGTTTGCCGCCGCCTCCAGGGGGCCCGCCGGCGAATTGAGGAATTTGTCACCATATGTCTAAAGGGAGGACTGCGTCCCATCCGCCATTTTAGGGAATAGGCCCAATCCTTGAAACCACAGCAAAAAAGGCGCCTGACCGGCGCCTTTTTGTTATGCGTTGAGAACCTTACTGAGAAATTCTTTGGTTCTGGGATTCTGGGGATTTCCAAAAATCTCTTGGGGGGTGCCCTTCTCGGCGATTACACCCTCGTCCATAAACAGGACCCGATCGGAGATCTCCCGGGCAAAGCCCATCTCATGGGTCACAATAATGGTGGTCAGTCCGGTGGTTCGCACCATATCCCGGATAACCGCCAGCACTTCCCCTACCATTTCCGGGTCCAGAGCGGAAGTGGGCTCATCAAAGAGCATCACATCCGGCTCCATGGCCAGGGCCCGCACAATGGCCAGACGCTGTTTCTGTCCGCCAGAGAGCCGTTTGGGGTACTCCTGAGCTTTGTCGGCCAGGCCAACCCGCTGGAGCAGTTCCATAGCCTGCTTCTGTGCCTCTTCCTTAGTTTTCTTTTTCAGAAGAACCGGCGCCAGGGTAATGTTCTCCAACACCGATTTGTGGGGAAACACATTGAAATGCTGGAATACCATTCCCATTTTTTGACGGTGCTTATCAATATCAATCCCTTTGGCGGTGATATCAGCACCCTCAAAAAAGATCTGGCCGGAAGTTGGAGTCTCCAGAAGATTTAAGCAGCGCAGAAAGGTACTTTTGCCACTGCCGCTTGGACCTATAATCGAGACCACTTCCCCCTGGGAAAACTCCTCGCTGATCCCCTTGAGGACATGAAGATCGCCAAAATTCTTATGTAAATCCACAACCTTAATCACTGACCGCCAACCTCCTCTCAAAGACACCAATCAGTTTGGACAGGGTGAAGGTCAGGAAAAAGTACAGACACCCCGCAATCAAAAGCGGCTCAATGGTGAGATAGAGGGCACCGGTAAGCAGGGACCGGACGGTCATCAGCTCTCCCACAAAGAAGGAGGAACCAAGAGAGGACTCCTTGATAATAGAGATAAACTCATTGCCCAAAGCAGGCAGAATGTTCTTGATGGCCTGGGGCAGGATGATCTCTTTCATAGTGAGCACACTGGAAAGCCCCAGGGAACGGGCGGCTTCCGCCTGCCCTTTATCCACCGCCTGGATACCGGCGCGAATCAGCTCAGAAACATAGGCGGCGCTGTTCATAATCAAAGCAACCAGCACACTCTGCATTTTAGAGATATCAAAATTGACGATCTCCGGCAGGAGAAAGTAGGCCAGATACATCTGAAGCAGTAAAGGTGTACCGCGGACAATTTCCACATAGGCAACCGCCAACCAACGCACTGGCGGAAATTTAACACTTCGTACCAGGCAGATCAGGGTACCAAAAATCGTTCCAAAAAATACTGTTATGGCGGCCATGTATAAAGTATATCCCATGCCTTCCATGAACATGCCGAAATACTTTACAAACAGGTCCACTGTGATTGCAATCATCCGCTCACCTCATCCTTTATCTTGCAAATAGATACCAGTTAGTTGCTGCTGGAGCTCTGCAGGCTCTGCTGAGAAGCCGACAAATCCTGAGCATCCAGCACCCACTGAGCAAACAGGCCCTGATCATTCACTTCTTTGATAATCAGGTTGAGCACCTCAACAAAATCCTCATTGCCCTTGGGTACCGCAATTGCCATACCACTGCTGGTAACGCCCAGAGTTTCCTCACAGGTCTGGAGATTGTCATATCTGGTCATAAAGCCGGCGGCAGAGGGCTCAGCGCAGACAATGCCGTCCAGTTTACCATTGAGCAGTTCCGCAATGCCATCTCCAGGGGTGGATACCACTACCAGGTTGGCCTCAGGCAGGACATCTTGTGCAGCAGTTTGCTGGATACTGGCATTCTGTACTGCCAGGTTTACCTCACTCTTGTTGAGATCCGCAATTGTTTTAAACTTTTCAGCATTTTCTTTCAAAATCAGTACAACATTGGTTGCACCAGGGTTATAGGGATCGGAAAAATCCATCTTGGTTTTCCTGTCCTCTTTAGCACCAATACCAGAGATGGCCAAATCTACTTTGGACTCGGTAATAGCAGCCAGACAGCCATTAAAATCCATCTCATCAATTACCAATTCTACCCCCAGCTTCTCGGCGATATATTTGCCCAATTCAATGTCGGCGCCTACATATTTTTCCTGTCCACCGGTAGTGTTGGTGAGATCGATAAATTCATAGGGAGCGTATTTGGGGCTCATAACCATAGTCATTTTGCCACTCTGCAGGATACCCGCCAGTTTTCCGCCTTCTTTTACTGTTACACCCAAAACTTCGGTGGGTACATTGGAGATGCTATCCTGAGAAGAAGAGTTCTCAGAACTGCTGCAGCCGGCCAATAAACTCATAGACAGTACCAAAGAGAGTACCAGTGCCATTGCTTTTTTCATTGCCATTTCCTCCTCAAACTTAATTGAATATATTTACATTATATATGCATAAATATAGAAAATCAATACTGAGTAACCACAAATAATTCCTGTTTAAAATTCATTTTTTTAGTAAAATAATACACTATACATTAATATTTTGCGGAAATAGATGTATAAATACAATTTTCATTGTTTCAATATTCACATTTGTTTTATTCATTTGAACAAAAAACACCCCTCTCTTTACAGAGAGGGGTGAGTATAGAATTAAAAAGTATATCCAACCCGATAGATGGCAAATTCCTGGTGACCAAGGCTTTCTGCTTTGGACATTTTACCCCGGGCAACCTGAACCACTTCATCAAATATCTCATGGCCCAGCTGATCCACTGTATAGCCCTCGGTGATAATTTTTCCTGCGTTAATATCGATGTTGTCCTCCATAATCTCATAGGTGTGGCTGTTGCCGCTTACCTTGATCACAGGAGCTAAAGGACAACCAGTGGGAGAACCTCTGCCTGTGGTAAATACAACAATCTGAGCGCCTCCGGCTACCATACCGGTGATAGACTCTATATCCTGTCCGGGGGTATCCATAATATACAGGCCGGGAGCTCCAGTAGGCACCGCATCTCCATAGCCTACCACATCCTGAATGGGAGCGTGGCCCGCTTTATACATACAACCCAGAGATTTATCCTCAATGGTGGTAAGCCCTCCTGCGATATTGCCAGGTGTGGGCTGAGAACCCCGCAGGTCTTCTCCCATAGAAATGGCCCGTTTCTCCACTTCATTGACAATATGCAACAGCTTCTCCGAAACTTCCGGTGTGACACAGCGCTCCGCTAAAATATGCTCCGCGCCAATCATCTCGGTGGTTTCACTTAAAATACAACTGCCACCCTCATCCATCAGCAGCTGCGCCGCGGCGCCAACAGAGGGATTGGAAGCGATACCGGATGTGGGGTCAGAACCACCACATTCCAAGGCAAGAACCAATTCTTTAATATCAAATTCCACTTGTTCCTGCTGGGAAAGCTGCTGCATCATTTTCCGGGCAATGCGAGCGCCGGTTTCAATGGCTCTCAAAGTACCATGACATTCCTGAATGGTTATGTACTCTACTGGTTTCCCGCTCTCAGAAATCATTTCAGCCAACCCATCGGCCTGGATTCCATCACATCCCAAACCGACCACTAATACAGCACCTACGTTTGGGTTTTTTCCCAAACCTGCCAGGGTGTGCATGGTCTGCCGATGATCCACACCCACTTGGCAGCATCCATGCTGATGGGGAAGCGCTACCGCTCCCGGTACCAAAGCCGCAATCCGGATGGCCGTCTGGCTGGCACAAACCGAGGTAGGGATAATAGCCAAATGGTTGCGAATACCATATTTTCCGTTTTCTCTCAAATAACCTTTTACTTTAATCATGGTTCTTATCTCCCTTGCTTATCGCCACGTCCACGAGTACTTTCTACATTATGTACGTGAACATAATCTCCTGGCTGAATGTCCTGGGTTGCCAAACCAATTACCTGTCCATATTTAATAACTGGCTCACCCTTGGGAATAGACTGCAGGGCAATCTTGTGATAGGTGGGAATATGCTGCTTTACAACCAGCTCCTTCCCCTGAAAAACAATTTGAGAGCCTGCCTCCATTTCCTGGGTACATGTGGCTACATTATCCTTTTCATTGGCTTGTAAAAGCAGATTCATGTTTTATATCCTCCATTCGCTCATTTGATTCCTCCATACGCCCCAAAGGAACAGGGCTAGTATAGCATATTAAGGAAAATTTGTCTCCTGTTTTATTAAAGAAATACATATTTTTGGATAATATTCTTATTTTTATAAGTAAAATGTAAATAGATTCTATAGAATTGAATACTATTTTATCTGTTTTTTGTTTTTACTATAGGACAATCGACATTTAATGATACTTGGATAAAACAAAAACCCTGCAGAAAATCCAAACGGATTTCTACAGGGCTTTATTTGGAGCTGTTAATGCGATTCGAACGCACGACCTCTTCCTTACCAAGGAAGTGCTCTGCCTACTGAGCTATAACAGCATGTCCTCTATTCTCATGAGCGGTCAACGTGATTTATTATACAGGAAACTATAGCGTTTGTCAACAACTTTTTTAGAAAATTTCGGACAATTCTATAGTGGCAAAAGGCAAGGAAAAAGCTCTCACAACTATAAAAATTATGAGAGCTTTTTGGCAGGGGCAGAAGGACTTGAACCCTCGGCACGCGGTTTTGGAGACCGCTGCTCTACCAACTGAGCTATACCCCTACATAGCGGAATAGAAAAATGGTGGGCCTTTGGGGACTCGAACCCAAGACCGACCGGTTATGAGCCGGTTGCTCTAACCAACTGAGCTAAAGGCCCGCATCAGTACAATATATGGAAATTGCACCGCCGATATGCACACGGCGGTGCAACTCCTTGCTGGCTCCCCAAGTTGGACTCGAACCAACGACATCGTGATTAACAGTCACGCGCTCTACCGACTGAGCTATTGAGGAATATAGACTTTAGAAAGGAACTTAGATTAGCGAAGAGAGACTCCTCGCTAATCTAAACCTTTGAGCCGGCGACGACCTATTTTCCCAGGCGGCTTCCCACCAAGTATTTTCGGCACTGCTGAGCTTAACTACTGTGTTCGGAATGGGAACAGGTGGGTCCTCAGCGTCATTGACACCGGCTAAATATATCTGAACCTCTTTTTAGAGGGTTCATTCTTTGTGGTGACCCGTGCGGGAATCGAACCCGCGTTACCGGCGTGAGAGGCCGGTGTCTTAACCGCTTG
>CALXEL010000103.1 GCA_944387315.1 uncultured Clostridia bacterium | reverse complement strand
TGTGAAGGCCATCAATTACGCCAAGGAGTGTGGCGCCAAGGTGATTTCCATTACCGATTCCGCCGCGTCTCCTCTGGCGGAGAATGCGGATCACCTGCTGTTGGCCCGCAGCGACATGGCCTCCTTTGTTGACTCCCTGGTGGCGCCTTTGAGCTTGATCAACGCCCTGATTGTAGCGGTAGGAATGCGCAAAAAGGATGAAATCAGCGCCACCTATGCCCGTTTGGAGCGCATTTGGGACGAGTATGAGGTATATGAAAAGTCGGAGGAGAACAAAAATTAATGGAAAGACCTTATGATGTGGTAGTGGTGGGCGCCGGCGCTGCCGGCCTGCTTTGCGCCGGCACAGCGGCGGGCAGAGGCCTGCGGGTACTGCTGCTGGAAAAGAACCTCCGTCCCGGCCGAAAGATTTTAATCACTGGCAAAGGCCGGTGCAATCTGACCAACAACTGTGATGTGCCGGATTTTCTCAAGGCGGTCCGTCATGGCAACCGTTTTCTTTACAGCGCCGCCAGCCGCTTTTCCCCCAGAGATACCATGGAATTCTTTGAGTCTCTGGGAGTGGAGCTGAAAACCGAACGAGGCAACCGGGTGTTCCCGGTTTCGGATAAATCCTCTGAGATTGTGGATGCCCTTGCCGGATTTATCCGGCGCAGCGGGGTGGAGTGGAAACAGTGTGCCTGTCGGGAGGTGCTTTGGCAGGAGGGCCAGGTCACTGGTGTTTTGACCGATGAGGGGCAGACCATTCCCGCCCGGCATGTGGTGATCGCCACAGGGGGACTCAGCTACCCTCTTACCGGCTCCACCGGGGATGGCTATACCATGGCCCAAAAGCTGGGACACACCCTTGTGCCTACTCGGCCTTCTCTGGTGCCTGTGGTCATTCGGGAGGGCTGGTGTGCCCAGGTGATGGGGCTCTCTTTGCGCAATGTAGTGTTATCCATTTGGGACCGGCAGAGTGGCAAAAAGATCTTTGAGGAATTGGGAGAGATGTTGTTTACCCATTTTGGGGTCAGCGGTCCTCTGGTGCTCAGCGGGTCCAGCCACATGGAGAAGAATCCGGACCAATATGAAATGAAAATTGATTTAAAACCCGCTTTGGATGAAAAACAGCTGGACACCCGGCTGCTGCGGGATTTTGAGAAGTTTAAAAATAAAGATTTTTCCAACTCGTTGGGAGAACTGTATCCCCGCAAGCTGATTCCGGTTATGGTGGAATTGTCGGGTATTCCCAAAACCGCCAAGGTACACCAGATTACCAAGGAACAGCGCCACAAACTGGTGAAGCTGACCAAGGGGTTTACCCTTTCACCAAAAAGCTTCCGGCCGGTGGAAGAGGCAGTGGTGACCGCTGGGGGAGTATCTACCGGGGAGGTCAACCCTAAAACAATGGAGTCTAAACTGGTGTCCGGCCTATATTTTGCCGGTGAGGTTTTGGATCTGGACGCTTACACAGGAGGATACAACCTGCAGATCGCCTTTTCTACAGGCTATTTGGCAGGCAGCAGTATTCCTGTTGGGGAATAAAAAATGGCCGGAGTATTCCGGCGGGAAGAGGAAGTTGAGAATAGATGAAAGCAATCGCAATTGATGGACCAGCCAGCGCGGGCAAAAGCACCATGGCCCGCTATCTCTCCAAAGAGCTGCAATTTATTTATGTGGATACCGGTGCCCTTTACCGGGCCATTGGTCTCTACTGTGTCCATAAGGGAATTGATACCACCGATGGGCAGCAGGTGACAGCCATTTTAAACGAGGTGGTTGTAGAGCTGAAATATGTAGAAGGGGAGCAGCGGGTATTTCTCAATGGCCAGGACGTTTCCCAGGAGATCCGTCAGCCTGAAATGTCTATGGCGGCTTCCAATGTATCGGCTATTTCCGCGGTGCGGGAGTTCCTTTTTGAACTCCAGCGGGATATGGCCCGCCACAACAATGTGGTGATGGATGGCCGGGATATTGGAACAGTGGTGCTGCCTTGGGCGGATCTGAAAATTTATCTCACTGCCTCTCCAGAGGAGAGGGCCCGCCGCCGGCAGAATGAATATGCCCAAAAGGGGATTGAAACCGATTATGACAAGCTTCTGGAGGAGATCCGGCAGCGGGATTACAACGATCAGCACCGATTGATCGCGCCTCTGAAAAAGGCGGAGGATGCCATTGAGGTGGATACCACCCACGACAATATGGAGGAGACAATGGCCCGGCTGTTGGCTCTGGCAAAGGAGAAGTTGGGAAATGTGGCTGTATAAATTGGCACGCTTTGTTTGCGGTATTGTTTTGCACCTCTGGTATCGTGTGGAATATATTGGAAAAGAAAATATCCCGCAGGGTGGGGGGTATATGGTGGTTAGCAACCACCAGTGTTTTGCTGACCCTATTTTTCTGGCGTTGGGAATCCGGGAGCGCATCTGTTTTATGGCCAAGGCGGAGCTCTTTTCCAACTGGCTGTTTCGCTGGGCTTTTTTAACCATTGGTTCCATTCCTGTCAACCGGGGGGCGGGAGATACTTCAGCTATAGACAGTTCCGCTCAGCTGATTGAGCAGGGGGGGATTTTGGGTATCTTCCCTGAGGGCACCCGTTCCAAGGATGGAAAACCCTTACGTCCAAAATCGGGGGCGGCGTTGATTGCCCGTATGACCAAGGCAGATATTTTACCCTGTGCTATTACCTACCACAATGGGCGGAAATTCCGTTCTCAGGTAACAGTGCGGTACGGGGAGAAGATCCCCTTTGAAGCCCTGGGATTTGAGACTGACTCGGCCCGGGAGCTGAAAGAGGCCACCCGTCTGCTCTGGGGTAAAGTACTGGAACTGTTGGGAGTGGAAGAGGATGCCCATTAAGATCGCGAAATCGGCGGGATTTTGTTTTGGAGTACGGCGTGCGGTAGACATGATTGAGCAGGCCCTGGACCGGGGAGAGTCCATCTGTACCCTGGGTCCCATTATCCACAACCAACAGATGGTGGACCAATTGGCCAGCCGGGGGGTCAATATTATTGACCAGGTAGACGAGAATACCCAGGGGAAAACCGTGGTGATCCGCTCCCATGGAGTAGCCCCAGAGGTATACTCCCGTTTGACAGAATTGGGCTATTCCTATCTGGATGCCACCTGTCCCTTTGTGGCCAAAATTCATCAGATTGTCTCAGAGCATCAGGGAGAAAACGCCGTTACCTTGATTGCAGGAGATGAGAACCATCCTGAGGTTCGGGCCATTGTGGGCCACTGTCAGTGTCCAGTTATACTGTTTCAAACTGCGGAAGAAGCGGCTAAAAAATTGGAAAATCTGCCAAATTGTGACCAAATTTCCTTTTTGCTGGTGGCCCAAACAACTTTTAACGCAAAAGAATGGGAAAACTGCGTAAAAACAATAAAAAAAGTGTGTACAAAGCTGAAAATATTTGATACAATATGTAGTGCTACGGCTTTACGTCAAAACGAGGCCCGTGAGCTTGCCGCCTGGGCCGATAAAATGATTGTGGTAGGTGGCCGTCACAGTTCCAATACAGGTAAACTCTATGCCATCTGTCAGGAGATTTGCCCCACTATTTTGGTGGAGACGGCTCAAGAACTGAATCCCCGAGATTTTGTCGGAGTTTCTAACCTTGGCGTTACAGCTGGTGCGTCCACGCCGGCTTGCATAATTAAGGAGGTACAAAAAACCATGAGTGAAATTTTAACTGATGAGCTCAGCTTTGAGGAGATGTTGGATCTATCCTTCAAAAATACATATACAGGAGAGAAGGTTACCGCCGTCGTTACAAGTGTAGCGCCCAATGAAGTGGCTGTTGACATTGGCACCAAGCATGCCGGTTACGTTCCACTGTCTGAGCTCACTGACGATCCCTCGGCCAAAACCGAAGACCTGGTAAAGAAAGGTGACCAGCTGGAACTGATCGTCCTTCGCGTCAATGATGTGGAAGGCACTGTTATGCTCTCCAAGAAGCGCCTTGATGCAATTGCTGGCTTTGAAAAGGTAATGGGCGCTGTTGACAGCGGCGAGATTCTGGAAGGTGTTGTAACCGAAGTGGTTAAGGGCGGCGTGCTCGCTCTCACCAATGGGGTTAAGGTATTTATTCCCGCTTCTCAGGCTACCAACTCCAGAAACGACAATCTGGAAGATCTGCTGAAAAAACCTGTACAGTTTAAGATCCTGGAAGTAAACCGTCAGCGCCGCAGAGCTGTAGGTTCTATCAAGGCTGTGCTCAAAGAGCAGAGAAAGGCTTTGGAGGAGCAGTTCTGGCAGGATGTTGAGGTTGGTAAGGTATACCAGGGTACTGTTAAGTCCCTGACCGATTACGGCGCCTTTATTGATCTGGGCGGTGTGGATGGTATGGTTCATATCTCCGAGCTGTCCTGGAGCAAGATTAAACATCCCTCTCAGGTTGTAAAGGTTGGCGACCTGGTTGAGGTTTATGTGAAGGACATCGATCCTGAGAAAAAGAAAATTTCTCTGGGTTACAAGAAAAATGAGGACAACCCCTGGGAGATTCTCAAGAAGAATTACGAGGTTGGCTCTGTGGTTGAGGTTAAGATTGTTTCTCTCACCGCCTTTGGTGCTTTTGCTCAGATTATCCCCGGCGTAGATGGACTGATCCATATCAGCCAGATTTCCAACGAGAGAATCAATAAACCTGCTGATGTTCTGTCTGTTGGTCAGACTGTAACCGTTAAGATTACTGATATTGACTTTGACAAGAAACGTATCAGCCTTTCTATGAAGGCTCTGCTCCAGAAGGATGAGCCCGCTGAAGAGGAAGCTGCCCAGGCTCCCGCCGCCAGCACAGAGGAATAATTTGGCATCCTGTTGATACAAAACAAAAGGCATGCGTCAGCATGCCTTTTTTGTGTCTTTTCTTTTTGAGACACTGTATAAATGTGTCTGATTTGTAAAAACTAAAGACAGTTGCAACAAACTTATCAGCTTTGCTCACTAGTATGTTGTCCAAGAAAATTGGATAACAATGGGAAAATGTTAAGTAAGAGAGGTTAAATTTCTATGAAAAAATTACTTGCAATGATTTTGGCCGCCATGATTGTGACTACCGCCCTCACCGGATGTAACATGGGTGGAGAAAACAGCAGCAGTGGCAGCTCCAGTTCCAGCAGCCAGAGCTCTTCTTCTCAGTCTTCTTCCGAAGAACTTTCCACTGAGCTCAAAGAGGGTACTACCCTGGAAGATGTAGTCAATAAAGTCAATGAGGAGTTTGGTGAAAACGGCGCTGTTATGATGCCTGGCATTTTGGAAGAGGCAATGCTCAAAGACCAGTATGGCATTGATCCCGCCGATGTTGAGGAGTTTTATGGTGAGTATGCCATGTCTATGACCAACTCGGATCACCTGATTGCAATCAAAGCCAAAGAGGGCAAGATTGACGCTATTACTGAGGGCCTTGAGAAGCGCAAAGCTGACCTGGAAGCCCAGTACGAGACCTACCCTGTCAATGGCTCTTATGATCGTGCCAAAGCTGCCAAGGTATATGTTCGTGGCAACTACGCTTTCCTGATCTGTGTGGGTGTGCTGCCTGATGATCCCGATGCGGACCCCAACTTTGAGGAGCAGGTGCAGAAGGCTCAGGATGTTATTGACAGCATGTTTGCCTAAGAGTCGATAAATAAAGTGGAAAGAGCTGGCTTGCAGTTTAGCGGGGAATCTGTTAAATTATAGCTAGCTCTTTTTTTAATTTCGACAAAAAAGCAAGGAGCGCCGCTCACTGGCGGCCAGGGTGTTAAGATGGTATTTAGCAGTGTTCTCTTTCTGTTTCGCTTTTTTCCAGTTACCTTCGCGGTATATTATCTGACTCCGGCAAAATTTAAAAATCTGGTTCTGCTCATTGCCAGCTTGATTTTTTATTCCTGGGGTGAGGCCCGATATTTTCCAATTATGGCAGCTACCATACTGGTGGATTATCTGGCCGGCCTTTGGATCGAGAGAAATCGAGGCAAAAAAAGGCTGTGCCAGTTGGGTTTGGCGGTGGCCATGTGTTTCAATCTGGGCACGTTGTTCTATTTTAAATATGCCAATTTCTTTTTAAGCAATATTAATGGTATTTTTGGCACGAATTTTTCCGCCCATCAGTTGACATTGCCTTTGGGAATCAGTTTCTACACCTTTCAAATTATGTCTTATGTAATTGATGTCTATTTTGAGAAAGTAGAAGCGGAACGGAATTTTATCAATTTTGGTGCCTATGTGGTGCTCTTTCCCCAGTTGATTGCTGGCCCCATTGTAAAATATACCGATGTCAACAAGGAACTGCAAAGCCGCACCATCACTGCCCAGCAGATGCAGGAAGGCGTAAAGCTCTTTATATTTGGCCTGGCCAGCAAGGTTTTGATTGCCAATAATGTGGGGTACCTGTGGACCGAGCTGCAGGAGCTGGGGTTTGCCAATATTTCCACCCCTTTGGCATGGATGGGCATTGTGGCCTACAGCTTCCAGATTTACTTCGATTTTTCGGGTTATTCCCTTATGGCCATTGGATTGGGCAAAATGCTGGGATTTCAGTTTCCCAAAAACTTCGATTTCCCTTATATTTCCCGCAGTATGACCGAATTTTGGCGTCGGTGGCATATGACTTTGGGTTCCTGGTTCCGGGAGTATTTGTATATCCCTCTGGGCGGCAACAGGGTCAGTACGCCCAGGCTGTATTTTAACCTGTTTGTGGTTTGGGCTGCCACTGGTCTGTGGCATGGAGCCAGCTGGAACTTTGTCTTCTGGGGCCTTATGTTTTTCGTGCTCCTGGCAATTGAAAAAGCTGGGTTCAAACGCTTTTTGGACAAGCACCGGATTTTTTCCCACTGTTATGTAATCATTCTTTTGATTTTCAGCTGGGCGCTGTTTGCCCTGTCAGATTTCTCGGTACTCACCCTGTTTATCAGCCGGCTATTTGCCTTTGCTCCGGGAAGCGATTGGCAGTATTACCTGCGCAATTACGCGGTTATTTTTGTGATTGCCGCGGTATTCTCCACCCCGCTGCTTAAGGGGTTGTATCAAAAATGGGAGAAAAACCCCGTCTTTTCCATGGTGTTGTTTGGGGGCCTATTGCTGGTCTGTGTGGCCTATATGGTGGATTCCTCCTACAGCCCGTTTTTATACTTTAATTTCTAAGGGGAGGCAGACAGATGAAACTGATTAAAAAATATCCACTGTTGGTTGCCTTCTTTGGCTTTTTGTGGTTTTTCACAGTGTTCGATCTCACCCAGACCAACCGGGTCTTTTCCGAGTTTGAAAACCGTTATCTTCAGCAGCGTCCCACTTTTTCTTTTAAAAGCCTGATGAACAATACCTATACCAAGAAGTATGAGGAATATATCAACGATCAGTTTGTGCTGCGGGATAACTGGATTGCCCTGAAGTCCATCAGTGAAAGCGCTCTGGGCAAAATTGAAAACAATGGCATTGCCTATGGAAAAGATGACTATATGTTTGAAAAATATAAAGTCTTGCCGGAGGACCAGCTGGAAAAGAATATCCAGTTTACCCGGGAATTTTTAGAGATGTACCCCCAGCTGCCTGTAACCTTTGGCGTTGTACCCAATTCTTATATGATCCTCACTGATAAAGTTCCGGCAGGCCTGGAGAATATCGATCAGTATGCCAGAACCCAGGAAATCATCAATCAGCTGCCACAGGGTACCCAGGTGCTGGATTTGCGCCCCACTCTGGAGGTACACAGCCAGGAGTATATCTATTACC
>CALXEL010000102.1 GCA_944387315.1 uncultured Clostridia bacterium | reverse complement strand
GCGTTGAAATCAGCATAGCTGTCCCAGGGACCATGCATGTCATAGGCCATAAGGAAGATGTAATCAACCAGATTTGCAATGGATTTGATTTCCACTTTATTAAGATAAGTTGTGTTACCGGCGGCTGCGATGCTCAGATAGTAGGGGCGACCGTCTTTCTGAGACTGCTGGTCCAATTTACTGCGGATTGCTGTCAGCAGTTTGGTGAAATTCTGTTTATCTTCCGGGCGGTTGATATTGCCTGGAAGGCCGCCAGAAACGGGAAATTCCCAGTCCAGATCGATGCCGTCCAGCCCGTGTTCCAAAATGAAATCTACACAGCTTTGGGCGAAAGTTTCTCTGGCTTCAGCGGTAGCGGCTACATTTGAAAAGTATTTGGAGTAATCCCAACCACCAACTGAAATAAGTACAGTAAGATGAGGATTTTGCTTTTTCAGCTGTCTGAAGTCAGCAAAGTTTTTTAAGTCATTGGTTGGATTTGCCATAATTAGTTTATTGGAAGTGCTGATGTCTGCAAAGGCGTAGTGAATATGGGTAAGCTTGTCCACTGCCAACTGATAGGGTGTAAAGCCGTTGCTGCGAGCCCAGTTGCTGTAATAACCCACCACATATTTTCCAGGAGTGCCTGGAGTAGGAGTCGTGGGAACAGAAGAAGGCGGGGTTGTAGTGGAACCAGAAGAATTCTGGGTTGGCTTGGAGCTGGAAGAAGTGGATGATGAAGAGTTGGAAGACGTATTGGAAGAAGAACTTCCAGGTTTAGATGAGGGATATGTAACAGAAGATGAACTGTTAGTGGTCGGCTTGCTGGCAGTTCCTGAGCTGCTGGAACTGGAAGAGGACGACGAAGACGAGGACTGTGAAGATTCAGAGGAAGATTCGTCTTGATCTTCGGCCAGTGAGGAAGAAGAATGGTCTGAGGAACTAAGGCTGGATGATGAGGAAGGAGGTCCCTGTTGGGAAGTTGGTTTTGTATAGCAGCTGGTAAAGAGCACTGTTGCTGACAATAGCATAGAACATACTACCACAGCAGTGCGTTTGGATAGATTCATTGGAATGCACCGTTCCTTTACTTTTGGATTTCCCTTTTTACCGGAATGTGAACAAACCGGAAAAGGTCTTTACAAAATGGTAACAGAATTGGGGAAGTGGAACAATGCAAAAATACTGGTAAGAGGAAGCACTGCATTTGGTTGTGATGCTGGCTATTTTTCACAGGGAGGGGAGGGGGAAGCCGGCAATCTGGGTGAGGACCCTGCCATATTTTTTTACAGGGTGCTTTTCCATACAAGAGGGGAGCTGTTGGCGTAAACAGGTCGGAATTGGAGGGAAAAGAAAGATTCGACCGGCCAGGGAAAATGAGTGGTGTAGCCGTTTATAGGTTACCAACATAAATTGTACTGTATCCGGTATTGCAGCAGAGAAAACAAGTGGCGGCAGTCTGTAAGGGTGGTTTCAGCCTGTAACATGCCAAACAGAGTAGAAAGCTGCTGCATAACAGATAAAACGCCTCAGCTCATATGAGCTGAGGCGTTGTGATATGTTTTTAGAGGTTTGTGGTTACTTGACGAATTTCGGTATCAGCCGCTTTCAACAAGTCAGGAATCTGAATATGTTGCGGACAGGCCTGCATACATTTTTTGCAATTGCGGCAGAGATCTGCCCGGTGTTCCGCTTCCAACTGGTTAAAATACTCGTCTTTGGTTTTGTGAGCAAACTGGAACATTTTATAGTTGTTGTAGATACTGAACACTTTAGGAATATTGACTCCAAAAGGACAGGGCATACAATAGGCGCATCCAGTACAGGGAACGGTATCTACAGCTTTGATGGCCTCAACAACCTTTTCCACAACCTGTTCCTCTTGTGGATTCAGGGCAAAAGGCTGGGAGAAAGTGGACATATTGTCTTTGAGCTGCTCCATATTGCTCATGCCGGACAATACTACCTTGACATTTTTATGGCTGGCCACCCAACGCAGTCCCCAGGAAGAGACGGAGCGGTTGGGGTCATAGTCTGTAAAAATCTTGGTAAACTTTTCTGGCAGGTTGGAGAGAAAACCACCACGCAAAGGTTCCATAACAATACAGGGAATATTTCTTTTTTCCAGCTCATCATAGAGCTTGTCGGCATCCAGCAGATAGGGGTCAATATAGTTGTACTGAATCTGTACAAAATCCCAGCTGTGCTTGTCCAGCATTTCCTGGAATACAGGCAGTTTGTCATGGAATGAAAATCCTACATAACGAATTTTTCCTTCTGCCTGTTTTTTGCGGATCAAATCATAGATGCCAATTTTTTCAGCATTGTCAAAGCGCTCTTTGGTCATAGAGTGCATCAGGTAGAAGTCAAAGTAATCGGTTTGCAGGCGGCTGAGCTGCTCATTGAAAATACGCTCAAAATCCTCCGGGGTTTTGCAAAGCCAGACGGGACATTTGGTAGCCAGATAGAAACTTTCTCTGGGATACCGTTTCAGCGCCTCTCCCATAAAGGGCTCAGAAGTCTGATGATGATAAGGCCAGGCGGTATCGAAATAGGTGATGCCGTTTTTATAGGCGTAATCTACCATATCGAAAGCAGCGTCCCGGTCGATTTCCCCATCTTTTACCGGCAGACGCATACAACCAAAGCCCAATACCGAAGTCTGAATTCCCAGTTTTTCAAAGGTCGATTGTTCCATGAATACACCCTCCTGTCATAGTTTCTCTTAAGTAGAAGAATACCACATTTTCCCTCAAACTACAATGATGGAAAGAGGTTATTTTCCAGATAACAAGGTAGGGGGAGGTGCAATTGTTCTCAGTTAATTTACATTTTCTCCCGTTTGGTCAGGTTGACCTTTTGGGGTGGTTGGTTTATTATAATATAATACGATTGTTATGACTTGTTTTAAGGAGCGAGGACTTTGATTAAGATAGCACCATCCATTCTTTCCTGTGATTTTGCTCGTTTGGGTGAGGAAGCTGCCGCTATCCAGGCTGCCGGGGGAGATTGGCTTCATGTAGATGTGATGGATGGGCACTTTGTGCCCAATATTTCCCTGGGTATCCCAGTGGTACAATCCCTGCGGAAAGCCACCAACATGCCGCTGGATGTTCATTTAATGATCAGCGATCCTGGGGCATATATTCCACAGTTTGTCAAGGCTGGAAGTGATTGGATTACCTTTCATGTAGAGAGTGAGGGGGATCCTGTAAAAAACATTCAGCTGATTCATTCCCTGGGAGTAAAAGCTGGCATTTCCATCAGCCCGGATACGCCGGTCCAGGTGCTGGATCCACTGTTGCCTCTGGTTGATTTGGTGCTGGTTATGACTGTACGGCCAGGTTTTGGCGGACAGAGCTTTATGGCAGATATGATGGACAAGCTGGATTATATTACAAAAAAATGCCTCCAACTGGGTATTAGCCCACAGCTGGAGGTAGACGGTGGTATTTCCAGGGAAACAGCAGGTATCGCGGCTGCTCATGGCGCGAGAATTTTGGTAGCTGGTTCCGCTGTCTTTGGCAAGCCAGACTACAGAGTGGCCATTGACGAAATTCGCCAGGCTGCTTTGGCTCACTGCTGAGTATCCTGAGGGGGACTTTTGTGATCCCCTAAAAAATATGCCAGTCTATCGATGGCGTTTTCCGGGGCTATGACAGTAGCATGTTCCCGAATGTAGGCTGCGCTGATTTCGCCCTCCCCATATTTTTTTCCGTATTCTCCCAGCATAGTGATAGTTGGACTGTCAATGCTGTCAAAGGGGTATACGATCAGGTAAAATTTCTTTTTCCAGTGATATAAAGCGCTTTTATAAATGCGATGACTGTATTGGGCAAACAACCGGATGGCCCCTTCAATAAGAGTGTCTGCCTGGTCAAATTCAAAGATCATGGCGTGATAGATACTTTTACTATGAGACGGTTGCTGGTGATGTTCTTCCAGCCCGGTAAAATAGATGACACACCCCTCCTGTTCATAGGGATAGGCCTCAATAAACAGTTTGGTGTTTCCAAGTTCAAATCCCGTCTCCATTCGTGCCATTTCCAAAAGCTGTAAAATTACTTTTCGGGTTTGTTCATCGGCATAGTCCAGCTGATCATAGGTGATGGCGAAACGCTGCATATCCTCACCAGTCAGCAAAATTTTTAGCCGATCACCAGAAATTTTCCTGAATACCATGTTAATCAACCACATTTCCAAGATGAATTTCAGATGAGGGAGTGAAGTCCCATTATGATACATTACTTTTCCAAGGGCATTGTATTGGAACAAAACAAGGAGCCAGCTCTTTCTCGGGAACTGGCTGAGTTTCTAGATCCTTCCATGCCGCCCAAATACCGCACAGGGGAGACAGGTGATATTTCCTCTGTGGGGCCAGAAAAATTGATTGCCATTGCCAAAGAGGCCGGTATAGTAGATGAGACCGATGGCCAGCCACTGTTTGAGAAACTGGAAAAGGCCCGATACAACAAGGTGCAAACTCTTGTGGCTGATGCCATTGATGATGAGCCCTATATTTCCAGCCAGCTCTGTCCCTCGTTTCAACTCACTGACCAGTTGATCGGCGGCGTAGAGCTGGCCCAGAAGATCATTGGTGCACAGAAAAGTTGCATTGCAATCTATCGGGACATTTATGGAGTAGGAATTAAAATCCCGGAAAAGTTGGGGGAGATTCCCATTGAGCGAATCAGTGGGACTTATCCCGCGGAATACCGCAGTAAAACCATCTACCAAAGCCGCAGCACAGCGGTGATAGGAAGCTGCGCTCTGATTCACTTGTACCGGGCTGTTTATGAAAAACGCTGTCAAACCACCTGCTTTGTCACAGTGGCGGGGGATTGTGTGGCTACCCCTCAAAATTTGGAGGCTTCCATTGGCATGACAGTTCAGCAGCTGCTGGATCACTGTGGTTTGAGTTTTGAGCCTAAACGGGTTGTAGTAGGGGGCTCAATGACTGGTTATGCCATTACAGATACCAAAAGTACCAAAATTACGCCTATGACCAGGGGTATTGTAGCTTTCCGGGAAGATTTCGACGAGATGAACTATACTTGTATTGGCTGTGGGCGCTGTGCTCAGGTCTGTCCGGAGGGACTTTCACCCTACTATATCTACAAGTTTGTTACAGCCCGCCGGTACGCAATGTTAAGGAATTTTGACATCAATTTGTGTATTGGTTGTGGAACCTGCAGTTATATCTGTCCAGCTAAATTGGATATTTCCAGCGTAATCATGCGAGGAAAGCAGGAGTATGAAAATTATCTGCAGGATCAGCTGCGGCGCCGGCAGAAGGATTCTGCCCAATAAGGCGGCAGTTTACTGGAGGTTGTTATGAAGCTAACACATCGTTTTCCGCCACATATTCGCTCCCGCGAAAATAATGTGACAGTAATGGGAGACGCCGTTTTGGCGTTATTGCCCCTGTATTTTATGGCCTGTTTTTTCTACGGCCCCAGAGCGGCGGCTCTTGGCATTCTCAGTGTTTTGGTTTGTTTTGTGTCTGACCTTCTGTGTCAGAAACTGGCAGGCCGTAAAATTGGTGTAATTGATCTATCCCCAGTTGTTACTGGCCTTATTATCCCATTGCTGCTCCCTGCGAGCATTCCCTACAGCATTGTTGTTGTGGCGGATCTATTTGCTATTTTGGTAATAAAGCAGCCCTTTGGCGGACTGGGGCAGAATATCTTTAATCCGGCAGCGGGAGGATTGGCTTTTGTGACCATTACCTGGCCCAACCTGGTGTTTCGATACACTGCTCCCTTTGAAAAACTGCCGCTGTTTGGAGAAATTACTGCCAGATTGGTGGCTTCTCCTGCCTACCAGTTAAAAATGGGGGGAATTCCATACCGGGATTTTACCGATATGCTTTTCGGCAATTTTCCAGGTCCCATGGGCGCCACTAACATTCTAGTTCTGGCAACCTGTCTAATATTCCTGGTGGTTCGAAAAAGTGCTAATGGAAAAGCTGCCCTGGCTTTTTTAGGGACAGTAACAGTCTTTGCTTTTGTTTTCCCCCGTATTGATGGGGCCCGGTTACAGTCGGTATTTTATGAGCTTTGCAGTGGTATTTTGCTTTTTGGCGTAGTATTTTTCCTCAATGATCCAGCAACTTCCCCAAAACGGGAGGCCTCTAAAATAATTTATGCCGCTATTGCCGGTGCTGTCACAATGTTGTATCGCTATTTTGGTGGTTTTGAGGAAGGAATGGTCTTTGCGATTTTGCTGATGAATGCTTTTGCGTGGGGAATTGATATGTGTTGTGAGCAGTGGATCAGCAGGGAAAGGAGAAAGCGCCTTGAAAAAAAGTCTGAAAAACTATAGGGAAGCAATGTCCCGGACCAGGGGGATTTTTGCGCAAAATCCTGTCCTGATTGGCGGTTTGGCGCTTCCCATTGCCATTATGGGTACAACTAGTTTGATGAACGCGGTAGCCCTTTCAATCGCTGCTTTTGCCACCATTGTTCCCTTAATGCTGGTGGCGTCTACCGCAGGGAAATACATTCCTCTAAATCTTCGCCGGACTTGTTATGTACTGTTGGCTGCCGCGATTCTGTGCGGCGTGTCCTATCCCATTGGGAAAATATCCCCTGGTATTTTTGATTCGCTGGGTATTTATTACTCCTTAATGGCAGTTAACACCATTTTGCTCTATCGGACAGAGACTTACGCCCACCATGCGAGCCCCTTGGCTGCGGTAGTGGATGGGCTGCGCAACAGTCTGGGATTTTCATTGGTCATCTGTGTGATGGCAATTCTCAGGGAAGTGGTAGGAAAAGGAACATTGTGGGGCAGACCGGTGCAAACAGCGATTGTGCTGCCCAGTGTGCTGCTTCCCTTTTTTGGTTTTATTTTTCTGGGGATGTGTTGTGCAGGCGCAAAAGGGCTTAGCCATTTAATGAAATCCCGGCTGATTCGTGATAAATTACGTGGAAATATGCAAGGAGAATAGCCTATGCTCAACAGTATTTTGACTTTTGTGGCGCTGACCTTTACCGCAATGGTAGTGGAAAACGCCTTATTTTCCCGGGCGTTGGCAACCAGCAAAGCGCTGATTCTTGTACGAAGCAAAAAAGAGCTTTTTCTGTTTGGCGGCTCTGTTACTGTGATGACTACATTGTCCAGCCTGCTCAGTTGGGTAGCCAATTATTTTACCAGGCAGCTGGGATGGAATTTTCAGCTGCGAGCTGTGGCTTTTTTATGCTGTATCTGTGTGGTTTATCAGGTTTTGTGCGCCGCTATGGTTCTGAAGTGGCCCAAAGAATATGAGCAGCTAAAAGATATTTTATCTCTGTCGGCTTTAAACAGCGCTGTGTTTGGTTCCCTGATTATTTCATCCATGCAGAATTATTCGCTGGCTGGCACAATAGGTTATGGCCTTGGTACAGGTATAGGTCTTACAATATCGCTCATACTGGTATATGTAGGGCGAAAGAATTTGGCAATGTCCAATGTTCCGAAAGTATTTAAAGGTCTTCCTATCGTGTTAATTTATATTGGAATTCTCAGCCTTGCCATATATGGGCTGATTGGACATCAGTTGCCCTCATAAATTGCCGAAAGCAGGTGACTTTGTGGCTAGACAAAAAAAGATCAAGCGTTATACCAAAATTTACAGAAGTGCGGGCGGACCCAACCGTACTCCTATGAAAATTGTTCTGACCACTTTGGGTGTGGTAGCTTTGGCTGTATTGGGCTGGAGCCTTTACGAACCGGTTTATAATTTAATCATGGGGAATATTTCCTTAGAGGATCCATCCTCCTCTATTTCAGCGCCAGATCCCAATGTTTCAGCGTCTTCACCTGAGGGAGTGAGCGACCCTGATGGTTCCAATTCCCAGGAAAGTTCTGGTTCAGCGCAAACACCCGATGTTTCCAATCCAGAGGGTGTGGTTGCGGTTTATCTGCCTGAGTCGGTATTATTAGATCAGGCTCAGCGAACCGCTATGTTGGATGCAGCTGTCAGCAATGGCGCCAATGGGGTGTATTTTGATTTAAAAGATGCCTCAGGTGTAGTTACCTATCAGAGCAAAAATGAAACTGCCACCCAGGTGGAGGCTATCTCTCCCAGGGCAATTGATTTGGCCGCTTTTGTCAGTGAGTGCAAATCCAGAAATTTGCGTGTCATTGGCCGTTTACACTGTTTTAAAGATCCCATTGCCGCTCGTGGCTTGCCAGACGCCCAGGTAAAATACGCTGGTACCGAATGGGCATGGTTGGATAACTCCCAGGAATTGGGAGGAAAACCATGGCTGAACCCATTTTCCCAGGAGGCTCAGACCTATCTTTCGGATCTGGCCTATGAAGCGGTAGAGCTGGGAGTGGATGAGATTGTGCTGGATTCGGTGCACTTTCCCCTTGGCTTTTCCTTGGAACAGGCCAGTTATGGTCAAACAGCCACCCCAGCTACTCAGCAACAGACTCTGAAGAGTTTTGTATCCCAGGTGACCCAGCGTCTCAATGGGCGGGGGGCGAGTGTAAAAGTATATATGCCTATTACCGCTGTATTGGGGTCGGAACAGAGCCGGTATGGAGGCAATCCTGTCAACCTGATTGATAACGGTGTATTGCTGGGTGTAATGCCCTCTTTGTTTGGCAATGGTTTTAATTCCACTGACCTGGTTCTGGAAAGCCCGGTAACAACCCCTTATGATACCGTTTCCAAAGCGTTAAGCGCTGCTCTGCCGCAGATTGATTCCTCTGTTTCCAAAATGGTGGTAGTTCAGAATTATACAGCAAATAATGTGGACCCTCTGTATAATAAGACCTATACCCAAGAGGATTTGGAAGCGCAACAGCGTGCTGTTCAGGAACAGGGTATCAGTAATATGATTATCTATAGCACTCAGAGCTAAAACATTTGATATACACCCCAACCGACAGAAAAGACAGGAGGATTTATATGTCAACACCACATAACGCGGCTAAATTGGGAGATATCGCTAAAACTGTGCTCATGCCCGGTGATCCTTTGCGGGCACAGTACATCGCGGAGAACTATTTGAAAGATGTAACTTGCTACAATACCGTTCGCAATATGCTGGGTTTTACTGGAACCTATAAGGGAAAACGAGTTTCTGTACAAGGCAGTGGAATGGGAATTCCCTCCATTGGTATCTACTCTTATGAGCTCTTTCACCAGTATGAAGTGGACAATATTATTCGTATCGGTTCGGCGGGAGCGATTTCTCCCGATTGCCATATCCGGGATATTGTCATTGGAATGGGGGCCTGCACCAATTCCAACTTTGCCCATCAGTTTTGTCTGCCTGGCACCTTTGCACCCATCGCCAGCTTTTCCCTGCTGGAGCGGGCGGTAGCCGCCGCTAAAAAACTGGGAGTAGAGTACAAGGTGGGAAATGTACTTTCCAGTGACACTTTTTATGATGATTCAGGCATGACCAAAGAGTGGGGGAAAATGGGTGTTCTGGCGGTGGAAATGGAGTCTGCTGGACTGTATATGAACGCGGCCAGAGCGGGGAAAAATGCCCTGTGTATCCTGACCATTTCAGATAGTTTGGTGACTGGAGAGGCCACTACCGCTCAGGAGCGGCAGACATCCTTTACCCAGATGATGGAAATTGCTTTGGAACTGGCGGAATAAACCAGGATGGACAGGCCGTGAAAGCGGCCTGTTGCTGTCTGTTCCACAAAAGGAGGAAATAACATTGAAACAATATAAACGGGTATTTCTCATTGTGTTGGACAGCGTGGGCATTGGTGCCATGCCCGACGCGTCGGAGTATGGGGACGCCGGGAGCAACACCTTAGCTGCCGCTTCCAAAGGAGCTGGCTTTGCGTTGCCGGTTTTGGGGGAACTGGGACTCTTTAACATTGACGGCGTCGCCTGTGGGGAGAAGGCTGCCCAACCCCAGGGAGCCTATGGTCGGATGACAGAGGCCAGTAAGGGGAAGGACACTACCATTGGCCACTGGGAGATCAGCGGGATTATTTCACCACGGCCACTACCTACCTATCCCAATGGGTTTCCTCAGGATGTTATTGAGGAATTTCAGCGGCGTACTGGACATAAGGTACTTTGTAATAAACCCTATTCAGGGACACAACTGCTTTTGGACTGTGGCCAGGAACACCAAAAGACAGGAGCCTTGCTGGTATATACCTCGGCAGACAGTGTATTTCAGATTGCTGCTCATGAAGAAGTGATTCCTCTGACTGAACTTTATCGGTGCTGTGAAATTGCCCGAGATATGCTGCGGGGTGAGCATGGAGTAGGCCGGGTGATTGCCCGTCCATTTGTGGGGACCTATCCCAATTATACCCGGACAGCGGGACGCCACGATTACTCTTTGGAACCTCCGGCCGAAACTATGCTGGATGCTCTCCGCCAGCAGGGATATGATACCATTGGAGTGGGCAAAATCTACGATATTTTCGCTGGCAAAGGAATCGGAAAAACCTTTAAAACAGCCAATAACCAGGAGGGAATCCAAAAAACACTGGAGCTTCTGAAAGAAGACTTTAGCGGCCTGGCTTTTATCAATCTGGTGGATTTTGATATGGTGTATGGACACCGAAACAATGTGGATGGCTATGCCCAGGCGCTGACGGCGTTTGACAAGGGCCTGGCTCAAATGCTGCCTTTGTTGGGGCCGGATGACCTGCTTTTGATTACCGCGGATCATGGCTGTGATCCTGCCACCCCAAGTACTGATCATTCCAGAGAGTATACACCTCTTGTCGCCTGTGGGCCCAGAGTAAAACAGGGGGCCAATTTAGGGACCCGATCTACCTTCGCGGATATTGGAGCCACTGTTTTGGATTGCTTTGGTGTGGAAAACTGTACCCAGGGACAGTCGTTTTTATCTCAAATTTCCAAATAAGGAGGGAGATCATTATGACCGACCAGATGGTAAAACAGCTGATTGAAAAAGCGCTGGAGGCTAGAAAATACGCTTATACCCCTTACTCGCACTTTCGGGTAGGCGCCGCGCTGCTCTCCCAGGATGGACAGATTTTTACCGGGTGTAATATTGAATCCGCTTCTTTTTCACCTACCAACTGTGCTGAGCGCACCGCTCTGTTTAAGGCGGTCTCTGAGGGGGTGCGGACCTTTGAGGCCATTGCCGTTGTAGGTGCCCCAGAGGATGAAGTTGCTCCCTTTGAACAATTTGCTGCGCCTTGCGGGGTATGCCGGCAGATGCTCTATGAGTTTAGTCCCAAGGGAGATTTGCAGGTGATTTTGGCCAAAAGTCCCGAAAATTTCTGTATTTATTCTTTAAGTGAACTGCTCCCATTGGCTTTTGTAGGAGATTCCCTAAAAACTTACTGATTCAATTAGGAATATCAATAAATTTACTAAAATTTTTAAAATGAATTACGGTATTTATACAAAAAAGCTATATTCACTTCAAATTTACAAATTATTTCTTGCATAATATGGAAATTTATATTATATTTGTAAAGGCTTTTAGCCAAATACTATTCTGAAAAAATGGGAGGATGTAACGAAAATGAAGAAGTTTTTAAGTCTTGCACTGGCAGCTGTTATGGTTCTGTCTCTGGCGGCTTGCAGCAGCGGCGGTACCTCTTCCACTGCTTCCGGCAGCAGCTCCTCTGAGAGCAGCTCTTCTGAGGCTGAGGGTGAGGTTTTCTCCGTTGCAATGGTTACCGATGTAGGTGGTGTAAACGATCAGTCCTTTAACCAGTCCGCTTGGGAAGGCCTGCAGGCCCTCCAGGAAAAAGGTGGCTATGAGGTTAAATACCTGGAGTCTGTTCAGGAAGCTGACTACACCACCAACCTGGACAAGGTTACCGATGAGGATCATGACATGATCTGGGGTGTAGGTTACCTGATGGCTGATGCTATTCTGGATGCCGCTAACAGAAATCCCGACAAGCTGTATGCTATCGTAGATAACTCCTATGGCGATGCTACTCCTGACAATGTAATCGGCGTAGTATTCAAGGCCCAGGAGCCTTCCTTCCTGGTTGGCTATATCGCTGGCAAAATGACCAAAACCGATAAGGTTGGCTTTGTTGGCGGTGTAGAGGGTGCCAATATCGCTGCTTTTGAGTACGGTTATCGTGCTGGTGTAGCTCAGGCTGCCAAAGAGCTGGGCAAAGAGATCACTGTTGATGTTCAGTATGCCAACAGCTTTGCTGATGCTGCTCTGGGTAAATCCATCGCTCTCAAACAGTATGAGAATGGCTGCGACATTATCTTCCATGCTGCTGGTAACGTTGGCAACGGTGTTATTGAGGCCGCTGTTGAGAAAAACCAGTATGTAATCGGTGTTGACAGAGACCAGAACTACCTGGCTGAGGACAATGTTATTACCTCCGCTATGAAAAAGGTAGGCGAGGGTATGGCTCTGGTAACTGAGAAAGTAAAAGCTGGCGAGGATCTGGGTGGTACCACTGTAACTTATGGTCTGGCTGAGGGTACTGTAGGTATTGCTCCCACCTCCGACAAGCATGTTCCCGCTGAGATTCTGGCTGAGGTAGATGCTCTGTCTGAGAGAGTTGCCTCCGGTGAGATCGTTGTTCCTCTGGATGAGGAGACCTTCAACACCTTTATGGAGTCTCTGGCTGCGTAATATTTTTTCTGAATTAATAAAAGGAAGCTGTCTTTTGACAGCTTCCTTTTTTATTAAAAAATAAAAGAAAAATTTATTTGCATTTTGACAAATGCTAAGGAAAAGAGGATATTTTGGGTAGATTTTTTACGGGGAATACGATATACTAAAACTAGTTGTTTAATATACCTTTAATAGTATGTAACAAAAGGTGTTTTGACTGAAAATCTAACAACAGGTGGGAAAGGTGGAACACATGTGTCGGAGCAAACACATGAAAACTATGCGGTAGAAATGCGAGGCATTTCAAAATATTTTGGTTCCTTTTGCGCCTTGAATCAGGTAGATTTAAAGGTGAAAAAAGGAACAATTCATGCGCTTTTAGGAGAAAATGGCGCGGGCAAATCCACGTTGATGAATATTTTGTATGGTTTGTATCAGGCAGATGAAGGAGAAATTTTCATCAATGGGAAGAAAGAACAAATTAAAAATCCCAATGTGGCCATCCATTTGGGAATTGGCATGGTTCATCAACATTTTATGCTGGTAGAACCATTTACTGTTGCCCAAAACATCATGCTGGGTAGAGAATCCACCAATGCCTTAGGTGTGGTAGATGAGAAAAAGGTTCGGCAGGATGTACTGGAACTGTCCCAGCGGTATGGCCTGATGGTAGACCCCGATGCAAAAATTGAGGATATTTCTGTAGGTATGCAGCAGCGGGTAGAGATTTTAAAAGCTTTGTACCGCGGCGTAGATATTCTCATATTGGACGAGCCTACCGCTGTTTTGACTCCCCAAGAAATTGGAGAGCTGGTGGCTATTATGCACCGGCTGGTTGAGAGCGGCAAAACCATTATTATTATCACCCATAAACTTAAGGAGATTAAACAGTCGGCGGATGAGTGTACCATTATTCGCCGGGGCAAATATATTGACACTGTTACAGTCAGCCAGGTGGATGAGACCGAACTGGCCTCTAAAATGGTGGGCCGGAATGTAAGTCTCCATGTGGAAAAAGGACCAGCTGACCCTAAAGAAGAAATTTTCCAGATCCACGATCTGGTGGTAGAGGATAACCGGGGTATTGAACGAGTGAAAAAATTGTCTTTGTCAGTGCGCCGGGGCGAAATCTTGGGTATTGCCGGTATTGATGGCAATGGACAGAAAGAATTGGTAGAGGCCATTACCAATATGCGTCCCTCCAAGAGCGGTACCATTACCATGAATGGGGTGGAAATTCAAAATACTACACCTAAGAATACCATTGACGCAAAAATTTCCACTATTCCGGAAGACCGTCATAAGCATGGTTTGGTTTTGGATTTTACGGTGGCGGAAAATATGGTGCTCTCCCGTTATCGCAATGATTCCTTTTCCAAACAAGGTGTTTTGAAGCTGAAAGATATTGATGATTTTGCTGGTAAGCTAATCGAAAAATTTGATGTTCGTCCAGCTGGCTGTGGTAAACAGAAGGCCAGAGGGTTATCAGGTGGTAACCAGCAAAAGGTTATTATTGCTAGAGAAGTGAGCAGCAACCCGGATCT
>CALXEL010000101.1 GCA_944387315.1 uncultured Clostridia bacterium | reverse complement strand
CCTTGTTAAAGGTAACAGAGATATGTCCCCCATTGTACCATGGATTTGGGTTCTCCTCAACGGGAATTCTGTCTCAACGCAAAAACCAGCAGGAGAACCTTGGGGTTAGCAAGGTTCTCCTGCTGTGCAAGAATGAAAAGAAAGAGATAAGCGATAAGCAAAGATCAGCGGGAAGTTTCTGCTGAAACCGGCGCGTACCGGCAAAGCAGCCAGAGGGAAATCACCAGACCGCCGCAGCAGATCCAGGCGGCATACTGACCCAGATACAGGGTGGCCCAGGTGCCCAGGCCCGCTCCCAAGGGGAAGGAGAATACCAGCAAACCATACCGCAGCATCTTTACAACACTGGCCCGGTTGTGGTCCAACAGAGCGGCGCCAATATACTGTCCCACTGTCCGCAGGTTTCCTGTACAAATCGTGGTATTATGTACCGAACCTTCATAGGTTCTGAAATTACTCAACTGAAATCCAGCAATCACCGAGATTACCCAGTTAACCGGCACATCGGCCACCGACATAGGGATAAAGCCCACCGCCAGCAGCGCCACCAGCTGAGACGCCAGGGCCGATTTCTGCCATACCAGCTGTCCCTTGGGGTTGCGGGCCCGCTTCAGAAGCTCCGCCAAAAAGGCGCCGGTCACATTGCCGCAAATGGGAATTAGTACACCTATGGCCTCATCCCACTGGCTTTGGAAAACCGACATACCCAATTTGACCATATTACCAGTGTGCAAAGTGGTAAAAGCCCCATGGGTAATAAAGCTGTAGGCGTTAAGATATCCGCCCAAAGCTGTCAGGATCGCCATAAACAGCAGTGTCTCCTGTATGGGAATCCCTTTTTTGTTGTTGCTCATGCTGTATTCAGAACCTTTCTATTGTTTGCTACCAGGCAGCCACACAGCCGTCGGCGCGGGGTTCGGTTGCCCCCGAAAGGGTACCAAACTCTGTCAGAAGAATCATATCTCCCCGGCCGAAAGGAGCCCGCTCGGTAGAATAGGTGACCTGATGGCCCATCTCCTGCAAAGCGGTGACAATGTGGTAGGGCACACCGTGCTCCACAATGACTTCCTTGCCTTTTTTCCACATCCAGCGGGGAGCATCCAGAGCTGCCTGGGGATTGAGGCCCCGGTCGATCAGGTTGATCATAACCTGTACATGGCCCTGGGGCTGCATGGCTCCGCCCATGACGCCAAAGGGTCCCACCGGTTTGCCGTCCTTCATCAGGAAGCCGGGGATAATGGTGTGGAAGGTCTTTTTCCCACCTGCCAGATAGTTGACATGTTCTGGGTCAAGAGAGAACCCACAACCGCGGTTCTGGAGGGAGATACCAGTGCCGGGAATCACTACACCGGAACCAAAGCCTTTAAAGTTGGACTGAATGAAGGAAACCATGTTGCCCTCATCATCCGCTGTACACAGGTATACTGTACCGCCGTCCTTGGGGTTGCCGGCAGTGGGCATAACAGCCTGATCTCCAATGAGACCCCGGCGGCGGGCGGCGTACTGTTCCGAGAGCAGATCCTCTACAGAGAGCTTCATGCACTCGGGATCGGTTACATGGGCATGGGCATCCACAACAGCCAGCTTGACCGCCTCAATGGCCCGATGCCAGCTCATGGGATCTTCCACAGGGGTAACATCCATCTTGTTGAGGATATTCAGCGCCATCAAAGCAATAATACCCTGGCCATTGGGAGGAATTTCACAGACATCATAGCCATGGTAGTTAACCGAAATGGGGTCCACCCACTCCACCTTAAAGCTGGCCAGATCCTCTTTTCTCAGCCAACCACCCAGCTGGCGCATAGCGGCGTCGATCCGGTCGGCCAAAGCGCCCCGGTAGAAGGACTCCGCCTTGGTGTTGGCAATCTCCTCCAATGTATTGGCATGATCGGGCAGCTTCCAGACCTCACCGGCCTTGGGGCCCCGGCCATCCTTGGCGAACACCCGGAAGAACTCCTCAAATTCCGGCCGGCCTTTAAACTGTTCCTGAGAGAAGAACTTGACGCCAGTTTTGTTCCAAAGCTCACATACAGTGGGAGAAACCACAAAGCCCTCTCTGGCATACCGGATAGCCGGCTGGAGCAGATCGGCAAAAGGCAGCTTGCCAAACCGACGGCTCATCTCAGCCCAAGCGGCAGGCGCACCTGGCACTGTAATGGGTTCCAACCCCCGCTCCGGCATGGTTTTATGTCCCTTTTCAGCCATGGCCTCGGGAGTCAAAGCCATGGGGGCGCCACCGGAGGCATTGAGTCCATGGAGCTTGCCCTCTGCCCAAACCAGAGCGAAGGCATCGCTGCCAATTCCGTTGGAAGTGGGCTGTACCACAGTCAGGCAGGCCGCTGCCGCAATGGCGGCGTCAATGGCGTTACCACCGGCCTGGAGAATCTGCAAACCGGCCTGGGCAGCCAAAGATTGGGCCGAGCTGACCATTCCCCGCTGTCCAAAAGTCACCATCCGACGGGAGGGATAGGGATAAGAATGATAGTTCATGTCAGGTCCTCCTTATATTTACACAAGATTGTTTCTTCTGTGTTTGTTGTCTAAATCAGTTAGTTGGAAAGAGAAATAAGGGTGGTCTGACTTGCACCTTACTGCTATATCGTATACACTAAAAATACTATAAGCATAATGTGACGCAAAGTCAATCCCAAAGGAGTAAAAGCCATGCGAATCGCCATTGTGGGTCCACAGCAGAGCATTGTCCGGGTACGGGACGTAATTACCGAAAAGGTGCCCTTTTTGGAATATCTGGAAGCGCCCTATACCAGCCTGTCCGATGTTCCTGGATTGCTGAAAAAATATCAGTCCCAAGTCAACGGCGTCCTTTTTACTGGCCAAACTCCCTTTCAATATGCCTGTCACCACTGCACCGCCACTGTTCCCTGGGAATTTTTGCCCAGAAACATGTTCTCCACCCTCTGGCTCTGGTTCAGGCGGGGTATCTCAACGGATATGATATTCGCAACATCAGTTCGGACGGCTTCGCCGATGGAATTTTGCAGCAGGTGTATCGGGAAATCGGATTTACTTCTGATGAAATCCACATCTACTCCTGTCCCACCAGCGTAAGCGAAGAAAACTATTATGAGAAAGTGGCCAGCTTCCACAGTGATCTGTACAACGCCAAACGGGTTGGCCTGTGTATCACCGGCCTTTCTACAGTATATCAGCTGCTTCGGTCCCAAAAAATTCCCGCTGTAAAAGTATCTGCCAACGCCGAAAACATTCTGGAGAAGGTCAACTCTCTGCGGCTGGCCCATGAGATGCACACCAGTGAGGAAAACCGGATCGCGGTGGCTGCTGTTAAAATCTCTTCCTTTCAGGAGTACTCGGTAAACGCCCGAAACGAACTGCAGCAGCTTCAACAGGAAAACAAAAGCGGTGAAATGGTCTACCTTCTGGCTATGAAAATGGGCGCGGCCATTGTCCAGCAGGCTCAGGTATACTATCTTTTTACCACCAAACACCAAATTGAGCGGGAAACCCAGGGGTTTAAGCGCATCCCCCTTTTATCCAGTATTCTTTCGGTCAATCCCAACGCTTCAGTAGCCATTGGGGTTGGATTGGGAAAAAACGCCGGAGAGGCCAAACGCAACGCGGATCTTTGCCGGGGTAAAGCGGAACGCTATGGGGTTGCGTGTTTTGTCCTCAATGAAAATGATCAGATGATCGGCCCGATTACCGAGGGTCTGTCCAAACATAAACCCACTATCATCGATCAAAACCTCTATCTGATCTCAAAGAAAACATCCATTGGCATCGATACCCTTCATCTGTTGGAACAAACTCAGCGGCAGTATGACCTGCGGGAAACCACGCCCTCTGAGTTGGCCAAACTGTGCGGTTTTCCACTGCGTTCCATGAACAGACTGCTGAAAAAGCTGGAAGATGCCGGTTATGTTATGGTGGTAGGCAAAGGGTCCAATCCGGGTCCGGTCAGGCCCAGCCGTATCATCCGGCTGGGCCTGACCGAACGGATTTAACAAAATTAGAAGCCGATGATGGCGCCTACAATGATTGCGCCGGAAGTGATGATAAAGTTAAAGCCGGTTACCACATAGTACATCAGCAGAGCGGCAATACCAGGATTTACCTGAGAGAGAGGCTCAGCGGCAAAATGTACGATGGTGTGGATGATCTTGCCCTGTTCCATTACAACGGTAATGGCGGTGGCGAGACCGATGATGATACCAGCGGAGAGCAGCTGTTTGCAGCCTTTAATATACTCGCTGGCGATTTTGTCGGGAGACATTTGGGTCAGGATACCGCTGATGATGGCAACCAGGAACAGGATGGCAACCAGGTGGTAGTTGGAATAATCCCAAGCGGTGGTACCATAAGCGAACCATACGCATCCGGCAGCCAGAAGCAGAAGGATAATGTAGTCGATGCCGGAACAGGGCTTGTTGGATTCAGAGGCAATTTCTCCATCCCACTCAATGGTATCCAGCACGCTGGCAGCGGGGTTGCTGCGAACTTTCTTAGCGTATAGAGTGACATAGAGAACGGTGGAACCAATAATCAAGCCCATAACCACAAAGCGGAAAGCGGCGCCGGACAGAGGCGGCAGACCAGCCAGATCCTGAGCTACCAGTACGGTACTGGCGTTCATGGGAGAGGAACCAAAGCCCGCGTAGTTGGCCAGATATGTAATACCCAGACCTACAACCGGGTCCAGATTCAGCTTTCTGGCCACCAGGAGTCCGAGAGGAACAAATGCCACACTGGCATTACCCAGAGACAGGAAGGCACCGGCAATAGCCATAAAGAGCGCAACCATGGGAACAACCGCCAAAGAGTTGCCGCCCATTTTGCGGATCATGGTGTCAATGGCCCGGTCCAAAGCGCCGGTAGAAATAATAACACCAAAGGCGCTACCCATCAAAATAACCAAGAAGATGGTCTTGTTATTCTGGGTCATACCATTGGGAATTGACAGCAGGAAATCCATGGGGCCTACACTGGCGTCTTCCTCCAAATAGTGGAATCCATTGGGATCGACTACCATTTTTCCGGTCAGTGGATCTTCAATTTCACTGTACTCACCAGCTGGCACAATGTAGGTCAGCAAAGTCGCGAACACCAGAATAAAGAAGATCAGCACATAGGAACCGGGCATTTTAAATTTTTCGCTTTTTTGTTTGATTCTGAACCATATACCTTTTCCTCCTTTTGCACTGTGGATCTTTGCGAATGGGAGACAATCGGTCCACGTTGGCGAGCCAATCTGTCTGATACCGCAATTCAGTCAGGACTCGCCTCCCCTCTTTTATATTACCTGTTCTTCTTCTGGCCGTATATTGACCATTAACACAATGTTAATAAACCAATATATGATTGTTAAAATGCGCCATAAACTTACTATGTTATCTCATAGATATGTTGAAAAAAATTGTGTCAAATTAATAAATTCAATGATTTTTATGAAATATATTTAAGTCAATTAAGGTCAAAATGTGGGATTTTTTTGGCCGAATCTATAGTTCAAAATCTAACTGAAATGTTTTGTATCAAAAAAGGGCGGTGCTGGAAAGCTTCGTTCTCTTTTTGACGAGAATTACAAAAAAAGCCCCGCCTTACTTTTTAAGAAAGGCGGGGTAAATAAAGCCTATATAAGTTTCTAAGCTTAAACAATAAAGTAAATAATAAAGATCAAATCCAGTACATAAATAATGGGGCTGATCTCTTTGGCTTTTCCATCAGCCAATTTGGCGACAGTGAAAGCAATAAAGCCAAAAGCAATACCATCCGAAATAGAATAGGCCAAAATCATTATAATCATGGTCATAAAAGCAGGAATTGCAGTGGTCAATTCACTCCACCGGATATCTGCCACCTGCTGTACCATCAGTACACCAACCATAATCAAAGCCGGAGCAGTGACAGCGTTGGTAACAGTGGCCAACAGAGGATAAAACAGAACCGACAACAGGAAGCAGATACCAGTCACTACCGCAGTTAAGCCAGTACGGCCACCGGCAGCAACACCGGAACCGGATTCTACAAAGGAGGTTACAGTAGAGGTACCCAAAGCGGCGCCCGCTACTGTACCAATAGAGTCAGCCAGCAGTGCTTTCTCAATATTCTCCATCTCACCGTTTTCATCTACCAGACCAATTTTGTTGCCAACTGCCACCAATGTACCAGCCGTATCAAAAAAGTCCACAAACAAAAAGGAGAATATCACTACCAAAACAGAGGGCTGGCTGAACAGATCGGAAAAGCCCTGCAGGAAACCACCCACAGCGGAAAAGTCAAGATTTACCGAAACGATACCCGCGGGCATAGCTGGCAGAGCAGCACTGGCACCCTGCAGTCCCAAAGCGCCCATGAGCACTCCGATAACACCAGTACAAACAATACCAAAGAACACCGCACCATTGATGCGCAGCACCATCAGCACAATGGTAATGACCAATCCCAGCAGAGACAGGAATACTACAGGGTCCCGGAAATTGCCCAAAGCCACAAAAGTGGACTCACTGGCAACTACAATACCTGCGTTTTTAAATCCAATAAATGCGATAAAAAAGCCAATTCCGGCGCCAATGGCCAATTTCATGTCCTTGGGAATCGAGTTGATAATCAGCTTTCTAGCTCCAGTTACCGAAATTAGCACAAAGATAATACCCGATACAAAAACCGCTGCCAAAGCCGCCTGCCAGGTATACCCATAACCCATACAAACTGTATAGGTAAACAGGGCATTTACACCCATACCAGGAGCCAAAGCCACCGGGTAGTTGGCCAATACCCCCATCAAAGTCGACGCAAAACCAGAAGCCACAGCGGTAGCCATAAATACCGCCTGTTGGCTCATTCCTGTCTCGCTGAGCATGGCCGGGTTAACCGCCAGAATGTACGCCATAGCCAAAAAGGTGGTAAGTCCGGCAATAATCTCGGTTTTTACCGTTGTGCCCTTTTGGGTCAGCTTAAAAAATCCTTCCAAAATATTCCCCTCCTTAAATGTCTATCAACCAATCCCACAGTGCCGCTGTTTCTACCTCTTTTTCTCTTGAGAAACAAAACTGCAGGAATAAACCACGGGTTATTCTAATATATCCCGAAGGGGTTGTCAAATCGTCAAAATATTTCTTGTTGGCTTCACATTTTCAAAAAAACAGATTTTATTCGCCTATAGCCGGAGCAAATCAGTCATTTATCAGAGCAATGGCTATATCATTGACGTTGGTACCTGTAGGGCCTGTAACTATCAAACCGTCTACCCTTTTCAAAGCGTGGTAAGCATCGTGATTGGCCAAAACGGCATCATAATCCGATCTCGCTTCTTGCAGTGCCCCCCAGGTGTCCCCATCCACATAGCCGCCAGCCGCATCAGTGGGACCATCGGTACCATCAGACCCTACCGAAATCACACAGGTATTTTTAAGTCCCGCTATCCCTTTAGCGGCAGCCAGAGCTAGTTCTTGGTTTCGACCGCCTAAACCATTGCTTTTACCCAGATGGACTATCGTCTCACCACCTGCCAGAAAAGCCAGCTTCTCCCCTCTTTTGGCATGGGTAGCTGCAACAGAGGACAGGAAGCTGCCGGCTTCTTTTGCCTCACAGCACAGACAATCCGTTAACAAAATTGGCCGGTAACCTAAACGGCTGCACTCCTGCGCCGCCCTATCACACAGCGCGCCCACACTTCCAATAATACAGGTACGGACATTGTCCAAAACTTTTGGTGTTTCCTGCCTGAGTAAAGTCTGTTCAGCATCACTAAGCCGGAGAGAATATTTTTTGACAATGGACTGAACCTGTAAACAGGTGGTGCCATCTGGATAGGCAGGTCCAGATCCAATCGTGTCCAGGCGATCGCCCAACACATCTGATAGAACAATGGACACCACCTGGGCCGGAGCACAGTGTTGAGCAAAACGTCCGCCTTTCACCCCGGATAATCGTTTGCGGATGCTGTTGATTTCATCGATGGCGGCTCCGGATGCCAACAGCTGATCTGTAATATCCTGCAGCTGGGACAATGGAATCAAAGGCTGTTCAAAAAGGGCAGAACTCCCTCCCGATAAAAGAAATAAAACCGTATCTGAGGGACCCAAACCACTGGTAAGATCCAGGGCGGCTCGGGTTCCCTGGATTCCTCCCTCATCCGGCAAGGGATGCCCTCCCTCATAGCAGGTAATTCCTTTCAAAGGGCCCTCCACATGGCCATATTTGGTCACTACCACGCCTCCAGACAATGGTACCGTTAGAGCTTCCAAAGCTGCGTGGGCCATCCGCCAACCTGCTTTCCCCACTGCCACCAGAAAAACCCGGCCAGGAAAATCCATCCCTGTCAGGGCTTTTTTCACAGCGCCGTTGGGACTCACAGTCTCAATAGCAGATCGGACAATGAATTCTGCGTCACGACGTAGCAGCTGATTCATAGCCTTACCCTCCTATATCATCTATTATTATAGGTACACTAGTTGTGCAGCCTTGTCAATGTCAGTTTATACATATTTTGAAAAATCCCTGTTCTACGGACAGTTCACCGTTCACCTGATTGTCAAACGAAAAACCGCAAGCCTTTTTATAAAGGCTTGCGGTTTTTTATTGGCACCCCCTGCGAGAATCGAACTCACAACTAACCCTTAGGAGTATGGCGTGCCGCTTGGTACATCGTCCGTTTCATAATTTGCCTTGTTGTTTTATCCGAAATTGTATTGCCTGGTTACTGGTCAATCTGCATAAAAATCCCTGTGATGCCGCCTCGTGACGGGGCGTTCAGAAAGTCAAATTAGCAAATTCTTAGCAGGAATTGTGTCTGACAGGGCCTTTCCCATCAGGGAAACCGGGCAGGTATGGGCAAAATGCCGACAAGAAACAGGAGGCAGATTATGAGTGCATCGGGCGGAAAGCAGACGCCGAAAAACATGTGCTGGATACGGCGAAGCGGTACGGTGAGATCGCCGAGGAGAAGTTCCAGAGCTGGGGCATCCCCGGCCGCTACCTGGTGTTCGGCGATCCCAAGGATTTGAAGGGGCTCATGGACAAGGAACTGGACGAGGTGGAAGTGGTCCCGGAGGAGGAGCCGAAGCCCAAGAAATATCGGGATGAGTACATCATCCCCGGCAGCGGTTTCCGTATGCTGGTGGGCGACATCTACAACCTGATCGTTCTCTATCACTCCCTGGCCCGCTGCCTGTCGGAGGCGGAGACGGAGAAGGATTTTCTCCGTTTGAAAAAGCGGGCCGGCAATTATGAGAAA
>CALXEL010000100.1 GCA_944387315.1 uncultured Clostridia bacterium | reverse complement strand
CGAAAGAGATCCTGGTAGTTGAGGACATAGTGGGGAATCCCGATTTTCTGGCAAACCCGGCGGGCGTCCTGAATGTCATCCTGGGAGCAGCAGGCGGAGGGACCGAACTCACCCTGGGCGGGAGGCTGCCACAGTCGAAAGGTAATGCCCACCGTCTCATAGCCCTGTTCCTTTAACAGCAGAGCGGCCACCGAGCTGTCCACACCGCCGCTCATACCAATCAATACTTTTTTTGACATTGTAAATACTCCCATCTGCCGGGGACCGGCCTTGTCTTTTTGGTAATGGTATCAGTCTAACACAAAAGGGAATTTGACGCAATTTGTGCTGTACAGAAAGTGTCCCAATAAAACAAGGCCGGAATTTCCGGCCTTGCTATAAACTTAAATAATGCGAAGCAAACAGGGCTGCCGTTTACGGTAGAAGGTAAATTCTTCAAATCCAGCGGCGGTAAGCAGCTCCATTCCCTCTTGCAGGCAGCCTCCCACACACTCGGACTGGTGGGCGTCTGAGCCCAGAGTCACATACCGGCCGCCCAGTTGACGGAATCGCTGAAGCTGTTCCAAAGTGGGCGTGATCCGGCCGATTCCCCGGCGCAGCGCGGCAGTGTTGATTTCCAGTGCCTTTTGGTTTTTCGCAAGCAGCGCCAGGATCTCATCAATCAGCGGAGCAAACCGGGAAAGGTCCATTTTTATCTTCCATTTTCCCTCAATATAGCGAAGGGGATAATCCAAATGCGCCAGCACATCAAACCCATCCCAGGCCACAGTGCGGTAAATTTCCTCATAGTATTCCTGCATAAAGGCATAGGGGTCCTGTTTGGTAAAATCGATGTAGTAAAAGTCTTCCCCGCCGCCGGGACGGTAGTGGAGTCCCGCCAGCACCACATCATAGGCCCCACGTTTCAATGCCCTTTCTGTAGAGGCTAAATCATCCAGGGGCTGGCCCAGTTCGATCCCTGGCGAGACAATCAATTTGTTTTTGAAAACTTCCCGGGCGATAATGGACTCAAAAAAGGACTGGCGCATCCGCATCTCAAATTGCTCTTCTTCATAGACATTGATGTCACAGTGATCGGTGATGGCAATGCCGCTCAGTCCAAACTCGACAGCCTTTTCACAGAGCAGGGAGATGGGGCTGTGCCCATCAGGAGAGTTGTCAGAGTGTACATGGCTGTCAAAAAGATTGATGTGCATTTTGATAACTCCTTAACAATTTCGCAATTATGTAGGGTATTATAGCATATCTTTCCACAAATTTGTACTGTTTTTATAAAAAATATTAATTTTGTATCAAAAAACACCTAAAACCATCCACAAAAAAATTAAGGACATAATTGAGGAAACAGTGAACTTGTAAAAATTGAATACAAAAGTATATTTATAAAATTAATTAATTTTATAAATGATTAACTTGATTTTATTGGTTATATTTGTGAATAAAATCAAAAGAAACTCTACAATTTAGACAATTATTTTGCAATTTATTCGGGACATGATTTTAGACAATATACAGTCCTTTCTATCTGCGGTACAATAAAGTTACGAAAATATTTTGGTAGGAAAAGGAGAGAGTATTCAGATGAAAGATTCTCAGATCATCAAAGATTTCTTGGAACTTGTTCAGATTGATTCCGCTTCCCGGGACGAGCGTCTCATTGCTGACGCTTTGAAAGTAAAATTGGAGGCCCTGGGCTGCGAGGTTTATGAGGATGATACCGGTGAGAAAATCGGCGGCAACACCGGTAACGTATATGCGGTACTGGATGGTGGTCTGCCTGGCGCAGCTCTGCTGTCTGCTCATATGGACCGGGTTCCCAATGGTAAGGGCATTAAGCCAGTTGTAGGTGACGAACTGATCACTTCTGACGGTACTACCATTCTGGCTTCCGATGACCTGGCTGGTGTTGTATCCATTCTGGATGGTATGCGCCGCCTGAAAGCCAGCGGTACCCCATTCCCCCGGGTTGAGGCCATCTTCAGCGTATGTGAGGAGAAAGGCGTCGTCGGTAGTAAATACTTTGATTATAATCGCTTTACCGCTAAAAACGGTTTCGTGTTTGACTCTCCCGGCAGAATGGGACGTGTAATTCAGAGTGCTCCCTCCAAATGCCAGATTAAGATTGTGGTACATGGCAAGTCCGCTCACGCAGGCAACGAGCCTGAAAAAGGCATTGACGCTCTGAAAATCGCTGCTGGAATTCTGGCTGGTTTGAAGACTGCCCGTATTGATGAGGAAACTGTTTCCAACTTCCCCATGATTAAAACCAACAACTCTTCCACTAACGTAGTATGTGACTACGCCGAGATCACTGGTGAGGGCCGCAGCCGCAACCATCAGAAGCTGCTGGACTACCTGGCTTACCTGGAGAAGTTCTGTAAGGACAGCGTAGAGGGCACCGGCGCTACCGTTGAGGTAGAGGCAGTACATAACTACACTGGTTTTGCGGTTCCCACTGACAGTGAGACCATCCAGATTGTAGGGGCTGCCCTCAAGGAGATGGGTATTGAAATGAATGTTAACGCTGGCGGCGGTGGTATGGACGCCAACCGTCTCAACGCCAACGGTATTGTCAGTGTTGGTGTAGCTACTGGCTACAGCAAGAACCACACTCTCAACGAGCAGGTTTATATTGAGGACCTGGCTCGGGCTGGCGAACTGGTAGAGCGGATTGTCCGCCACTGCGCCAAGTAAATTGTAAAATAAAAAAGTACCGGCTAAATGCCGGTACTTTTTTTATGCGGTTACAATATAGAACTGGACTCCTAAAAAGTGCATCAGGCTCCCAAGGAGGACAAAGATGTGGAATAGCTCATGGAACCCAAATTGGGAGGTGAAATTGGGCTTTTGCAAGCCATAGATGACACCTCCAATGGAGT
>CALXEL010000099.1 GCA_944387315.1 uncultured Clostridia bacterium | reverse complement strand
GCATTTGGATTATCCCCTTCGCTATATTGAGGGAAAATGGAAGATAAAAATGGACCTTTCCCGGTTTGCTCCGCTGATTGATGAGATTCTGGCGCTGCTTGCGAAAAACCAAAAGGCACTGGAAATCAACACTGCCGCGCTGCGCCGGGGAATCGGCCGGATCACACCTACTTTGGAACAGCTTCAGCGGTTCCGTCAATTGGGCGGCCGGTATGTAACACTGGGCTCAGACGCCCACCAATCCGAGTGTGTGGGAGGCTGTCTGCAAGAGGGAATGGAACTGCTTACCGCCGCCGGATTTGAAGAATTTACCTTCTACCGTAAACGGCAACCCTGTTTGCTGCGTATTATTTAAGCTTATGGCAAGGCCGGAAATTCCGGCCTTGTTTTATTGGGACACTTTCTGTACAGCACAAATTGCGTCAAATTCCCTTTTGTGTTAGACTGATACCATTACCAAAAAGACAAGGCCGGCCCCGGCAGATGGGAGTATTTACAATGTCAAAAAAAGTATTGATTGGTATGAGCGGCGGTGTGGACAGCTCGGTGGCCGCTCTGCTGTTAAAGGAACAGGGTTATGAGACGGTGGGCATTACCTTTCGTCTGTGGCAGCCTCCTGCCCAGGATGAGTTTGGCCCCTCCGCCTGTTGCTCCCAGGACGACATTCAGGACGCCCGCCGGGTTTGCCAGAAAATCGGGATTCCCCACTATGTCCTAAACTACCAGGATCTCTTTCGCCGGAAAGTGGTAGATCGGTTTGTAGACAGCTACCAAAGAGGCATTACCCCCAATCCCTGTATCGACTGCAACCGATTTATTAAATTCGGCGCTTTCGCTCAAAAGGCCCGGGAAATGGGGTTTGACTATATCGCCACCGGCCATTATGCCACTGTCTGCCAAAATCCGCAGACCGGACGGTATGAGCTGCGGCGGGGCAAATATGACAACAAGGACCAGAGCTATGTTCTCTATTCCTTGACCCAAGAGCAGCTCTCCATGCTGCTGCTGCCCCTGGCCGACTACTCCAAGGAACAGGTCCGGGCTCTGGCACAGGAGCGCCAGCTGGAGGTCTCCCAAAAGCCGGACAGCCAGGACATCTGCTTTATTCCCGATGGGGACTGCACCAGCTTTCTGGAGCGATATACCGGTCAACCAGGCGCCACTGGACACTTTGTGGATTTGCAGGGAAACATTTTAGGCACTCACAAAGGCATCTGGAGCTACACCATCGGACAGCGCAAAGGATTGGGCATCTCCTTTGGAAAGCCCATGTTTGTGGCCAAAATTGACCCAGCCAGCGGCAACATCACCCTGGCTCAGGACAGCGACCTCTATCAAAATACCCTGACAGCCACCCAGTGCAACTGGATCGCCTGCCCCCCTCCCACTCAGCCTTTGCGGGCTTTGGTGAAAATTCGCTATTCCCACAAGGGAGCACCCGCTACCATCCAACCTGTAGACACCCAAACTGTTCAGGTTGTTTTTGACGAGCCTCAACGGGCCATCACCCCCGGTCAGGCGGCTGTTTTCTACCACCAGGACTCCCTGCTGGGAGGCGGCACCATCCTGTAGCCATCCAAGGAGGATTTTCCCTATGAAAATCGGTATTCTGGGCCCCTCTCAAAGCGTGTCGGAAGTCATGGCCGTTCTGCGCCGCAACCACCCCTATGTGGAGGGAATCCCCATCATCTATGAAAATTATATTCAATCGGTAGACCTGCTGGAAAAATATCAACAGGAGGTGGACACCATCCTGTTTACCGGCACTACCGCTTTTCAATACGCCAGCGGCCATATCCATCCCCAGGTCATCTGGGAATATCTGCCCCGCAATCAGATCTCCCTGCTCTGCGCATTGCTGAAAGCCGCCTTTCTCAACCACTGGGACATCTCCCGGGTCAGTGTGGACAGCTATCCTGATAAACTGCTCTACAGCACCTATCAGGAAATTGGTTACGGCCGGGAGGATATTACCATTCTTCGGGCCCCCTATACCATTCAGCAGCCGGATTACATCCGTCTCTTGTCCTCCTTTCATCAGGAGGCTTACTTCTCTGGCAAGGTGTCCATCTGTATTACCGGCATTGAGGCGGTTGACCAATATCTTCGTCAGCTGGAAGTACCCTGTGTGAAAATCAACCCGGTTACCGAGGTCATCCTGCAACAGATCAACAAACTGATGCTCCGTTATCAGCTGCGTCTCAGCGACAGCAATATGACCGGCGTTATGGCCATCCGGCTGGATTTTATGGAGGAACATTCCCTGACCAGTAAAAACCAGCTGGAAGTATTTCGCAGCCGTGGGAAAATCTATGAGACCATTTACGCCTTTGCCCAGCGTCTGGACGCCGCGGTTGTGGAGGCCGATGGATTGTTCTATCTGTTTACCACCAAGGCGGTGCTGGAAAATGACACCGACCACTTTACCCGCTTTGAACTGCTGGATACCATCGGTGCCAAAGGTCCCAACTATCGGATGATGGTGGGGATCGGCCTCTCCCCCTCAGCGGCCGACGCCAAATACAACGCGGAACTGGCCTGTAAAAAGGCCATGCAGCAAGGCCAGGGCGGTCTGTACATCGCCTATGCCGACAGCCAGGTCATCGGCCCTGTCACCTCTAAAAAAAGCGGCGGGGAGGGCTTGGTAGACCAGCGGCTCTATCAAATCTCCCAGCATACCGGCATTGGAATTCGTACCCTCTACCGGTTGGAAAATGTTCTTGCCCAATATAATATTTCTACCATTACACCGGCAGAGTTGGCCCTCTACCTGGGTATCACCCCCCGCAGTACCAATCGGCTCCTCTGCAAACTGGAAGAGGCGGGATACGCCAGGGTGGTAGGCAAAACCGCTCCCATCCAATCGGGACGTCCCAGCCGGATTGTATCCATCTCCTTTGAGGAGCCCCAGGGCTAAACCCCTGACAGAAAATACCCAGACAGCGGAAAGGAAGAAATTTCATGGCTAAGTCAATAGAAAAAACCAATGTGATGCGGATTCTGGACCGGGCCGGTATTGAGTACCAAACCCACCACTATGAGCACGGCCAGGGAGCGGTAGACGGGGTAACTGTGGCTGCCCTGCTGGGGAAATCTCCCCATCAAGTTTTTAAAACCCTGGTGACAAAAGGAGCTGGCCGGGATTATTTTGTCTTTGTCATCCCGGTGGATAAAGAGCTGGATCTAAAAGCCGCTGCCCGGGCGGTGGGAGAAAAATCAGTGGAGATGATCCGGGTAGATGAGATCAACAAGGCCACCGGGTACATCCGGGGCGGATGCTCGCCTATTGGGATGAAAAAGCTCTACACCACAGTGGTGGACAGCTCCTGTCTGGAAGAGGAGACCATCATCTTTTCGGCGGGAAAAATCGGCGCCCAGGTGGAGCTGGCTCCCCAAAAGCTGTTGGATCTGATTGGCGCCAAAACCGCCTCCATCACCCACCAGTAAGCCATCCACCCCTTGGACCAGGAGAGAATTATGGAGTATTTTACCTACGGAGAAAAAGAAATCGCCTATCTGAAAAGCAAGGACAAGCGGCTGGGGGCCTACATCGACCAGGTGGGTATGATCCAGCGGCCAGTACACAGGGATCTATTTGACAATTTGGTGCGCTGTATTGTGGCCCAGCAGATTTCCACCAAGGCAGCCATCACCGTTATGGAGCGGCTGCGCCAACGGGTGGGGCAGTGCACCCCCCAGACCATTGGGGCCCTTTCGGCGGAAGAAATACAAAGCTGCGGCATGTCCCTGCGGAAAGCGGGATATATCAAGGGGGCTGCCCAGGCAGTGCTGGAGGGACGGCTGGAAATCGACCGGTTCCCCCAGCTGGAAGATCAGGAAATCATCCGACAGCTCTCCTCCCTGTCGGGGATTGGGGTGTGGACCGCTGAAATGCTGATGATCTTCTCCTTGGAACGGATGGACATTCTCAGCTATGGAGATCTGGGCATCCGCCGGGGGATGATGCGCCTGTACCACCACAAGGAGATTACAAAAGAACGGTTTGAACGGTATCGCCGCCGTTATTCCCCCTATGGCTCGGTGGCATCCCTCTATCTGTGGCGGATGGCCGCCATGGTGGAAGATTAAAAAAAGGCCGTCCCGGTGCTGCCGGGACGGCCTTTTTATCTCACTTTTACTGGTAGAGGGCCGCGAAGTCCTCCATCAGGTAGTAAATCCGGTTGGCAGGAGTCTGTGTCACCTTGGTGCAGTCGATGGAAGCGGTCTGGGTCTCCCCATCGGCCTTCCAGCTCAGCTCAAAGGTCAGCTCCCGGCCTGCCATGGCGTCCACCACACTGTGGGGAATATACTCATAGGCGCCGGCGTCCACCTTCAGGGTCTCTCCTGGCTGGGAGGACAGAATGTCCGCCCGCACCTGGCTCCAGAAACTGTCCAGCTCCTGGGCGTACCGGGTCCACAGAGTGTTCTTGCCCCCCTCGCTGTCCTCCACGGGACGGGAAATATTCAAAACCTCATTCCAGGCCTCATGCCACTGGGGCAGGGCCAGAGGCTCCTGGCTCTCCTTGTCCTGCTGGGTGAAAAGGAAGGTGCAGATTTTCCCGGGACTGCCCACCACAACCAGCAGGTCCTCCCCCAGCCTGGGCTTATAGCTCAACAGGGAACAGAATTCACTGAAATACCCGGTCTGGCCATCGCCGTACTCCACCTGATACAGTCCAGGCTCGCGGCAATCATCCAGCTGGTTTCCCTGGCTGTCATAGACCTCCATATAATAGATTTCTCTGTCCTCCTGGCTCTGGTCAAAGAGCATGGAAAAGTCAATCTCTGTCTGGTCCTCGCTTTCATTGCGGACAGCGTAGGCCCGATAGCCGTTGACCCAGCCGGACTCTGTCCGGGTGACCGGCTCATCGCTGTACTCATCTATAAAAGCCACCCCATCATAGTACAGGCAGCCGTCTTCTGTCTTCTGTTCCCCGGCCACCAGGTGGTCAAAGTCGGCAGCGTCATCGGGAACCACAACACGAATTGTCAGGTCCAGGTAGTAGGTCTTCCCGTCCAGCTGGGTGGAAAACCGCCCGGTGTACACCGACTTTGTCATAAAGAAAGGCGGCTCAATGTAGTACTCGTAGCTGAAAAGATTGTTTTGCCCGCCGGGCTCGGTGGCATACATAAAGGCACCTTGATAATCAAAATAGAAACTGTCTCCTGAAATCCAGGTCCACTCATAATCCAGGTCATTCATCTCCTGGGGGAACACCAGGCCCAGATAAAAGTAAGGATCTTCCAACGTCGCGTCCACCGTCCAGGTGTCGCCGGAAAAGGCCAAATGGTTGATTGTATCGCCATATAACGCAGAGGCGTACACCAGCAGGCCGTCTACAACCGGGTAGAAATCTGTCTTACTCTCGTAGGCTGTATCGCCTGTATAGAGGGAATCAAAAATCCCTTCCCCGGCAAAGGCCACCGTCCCCAGGGACAGGGTGAGCG
>CALXEL010000098.1 GCA_944387315.1 uncultured Clostridia bacterium | reverse complement strand
GACTATGAAATCAGGAGGTCAGCCGATGGAATTTATCTTTCAAACTGTTTACGACCAAAAAGCACTGACCGCTATGGCCAAGGCCCTGCGCAAAACGGTCCGTAAAAAACACAGCCGCCGTTCCCATGTCTTTGCTTGGCTGGTTATTTTGTTGGACCTATTGTTGATCCTTCCCTTGGATGGAGAGCCCTTTACACTGAACTTTACTACAATTGTCAGTATTCTGGCCGGATTGATTCTTCTTGTGGTTCTCATTTGGGAGGACTCCCTCAATGGTTTTTTCGCCAGAAAGCGAATGCTGCCAGGCTCCTCACAGGCAGTCATCACCTTTGGGGAGGAAAACTACACCTCGGTTTCCCAAGTGGGCACTACCATCTGGCCCTATGACAATATAAAGCTGGTGGCAGAAACCCCCGACTATTTTATCTTTTTGTTTAACAAAAACCACGCCCAGGCCTATGACAAAAAGACCTTGGCGGGAGGAACCCTGGAAGATTTCCGAACCTTTATCCAGAAAAAAACAAACACACAGATTGCAACTATTCAATAACACAAAAATGAAAAGGCCGAAAGCAGATGCTTTCGGCCTTTTCTATTAGGAAAAGAACTTATTTGGATTTCTTAGCTTTGTTTACAGCCAGAATTCTCTGCATCTCGTTGTAAACAATCATGTAGCCCTCGTCTACGCCCATACCGGGTTTAGCCAGCATCTGGTCAGGCTGAACAGCCATAGCGATGTTGACACAAACCTGAGCGGAACGATCGGTCTCGTTACAGGTACCACCCTGGTAAGCGCCGATGCCTTTCTCTTTGCAGTACAGAACAGCTTCAGCAACATTGTTTACGCCACCCAGGTCAGGGGTTTTGATCTGGATCATATGACCAGCCTTGTTGTCAGCGAAGTATTTGATATCTTCCAGAGTGTTGCACCACTCGTCAGCAACCAGCTCAACGGGGATGTTTCTGGAGTCGATTTCTTTTCTCAGCTCACGCAGAGCGATCATCTGAGCCTCTCTGCCCTCAGCATCCATGGGGCCTTCGATTCTCAGTTTGAAAGGAGCAGCCAACTCAGCCAGCTTGCCGATGTAGTCAGCCATCTCTTTGTAGTTGTTTACGCCAAAGGCCTGGCCGATAGTGCCGTAAACGTCGATGTGCATAACGGGAGCGTAGTCAGACTCAGCGCGCAGCTCTTTGATACGATCTCTCAGCCATACAACATAGTCAGCCAGCAGCTCGCCCTTCTTGCCCAGCTTGGTCTCAACATTGTTGATCAGAGCATGAGGCAGAACCTGAGCACCCTTCATAATCATCTTATCGGTGTTCTCGTAACGGTTATCACCGGACTGGGTGAAGATGGGGATCTCCTTGTCAGAAACCTTGGTGCCGTACTCCTCAGCAACAACCTCAGCCATCATTTTGTGATGAGCTCTGGCAACAGCATCCAGCAGAGCCTGGGAAACACCGTAACGGATAGCGGTGTGCAGTTTCTTGCCGTCAACCTCAATGGCCTCCATGTCAGCAGCCAGTTTCCGGAAGCTGTCAGCCTCACGACCGATCAGAGCGGGTTTGATGTATTTCTCGATAACGGGAATGAACTCGTCAGCCAGGAAGAGGGGATCACGTCCGCCGGCTCCAGAGTACTGAACAGCAGCACAATCGCCGTAAGCAATCTGGCCATCCTCCAGAACGATCATAACGGAAATAGCCTCACCGGCAACACGAATGGATTTGAAACCAGGGGTTACAGGAGTACCAACATAGGCAGCGCCGTTGGTCTCAGCACCCATTTTAATCGCCTTCTGGTCATCGAAGAAGAAACCAGTACGGCCTTTAGAGCAAATTACGTCTACGATTTTCATTTTGATTACCTCCAGATTTGTTCCTGTTAACAGTTTTTATGCTTGTACATGGAATCCTTTGGATTTCACTGAAAACTTATTTGTTGGGCTTACCAACCAGACGGCCGGCACTGATGGCATAGATATCATCAATAACCATCTGGAAGGAAGCAGCACGCTTCTCAGCCTTGGCACGCTCTTCAATCTTAGCGGTGTGGAAGTCCATAATATCCTTGGTGAAAGGAATGTTACCAAAGTTCAGCATACGAACCTTACCATCGTTGTCACGAGCAGGCAGCATTTTGCCAGCGTTGGCACGAGAAGGAGCGAAGGGAACATCGATAACACCGGCCTCGAAGGCACGTACAGCACCCAGAGCGATATCGCCATTGCCCAGCTCCAGGGTCTTATCCATCATGCACTTAACCTCAGCGCGGATGATGGCTTTCTCCTCTTCCAGCTCTTTGGAAGCAACAGTTTGGTCAGACAGCATACGAACAACCTGCTTGGTAGCACGCAGACCCTGAGCGTTGGCTTCCATGGTGGGAATACCCATAGCCTCGTGAGGGGTCTTAACGATAACCTTGGTGGCTTTGGACAGAGCAGCAGTAGCAGCACCCCAGCTGATAACACCAAAGGCCTTAGCCTCATCCTGGGGGAAGCCGCCCATCCACTGATGGAATACGGTGGTGATGCAGTGGTTCTTGTAACCGAACTGATCCATATACTCTTCGGTCAGCTCTTCCAGAGTACGGATAGCGGCAACGTCCTGAACCAGGTTACCCAGCTGGCCGTAACCAACGGTAATATTTCTTACGCCCTGCTCAGCAGCAACCAGAGCCTCGATGATAGCTACTACATGAGAGATGGACGGGGGAACCAGAGTACCGGTCAAAGGACCATAGGGCTCACGGTTGATAGGTACACCAGCCTCTTCATAAGCACCGGCCAGACGGTCAACATACTGCCAATCCAGCATGGTCTGAGCCAGAGGAGCGCTCTTGGTGTAGGGGATGTTGTAGGAGATACCGCCGCCCTCGTAAGAGGTGAAACCACCAGCCAGGGTAATCTCAGCCAGCAGACGGGCATCGGGGGTACCATGACGAACCTGCAGAGGAGATTTTACGCTTTCGCAAACCTTACGGCAGCCAGCAACACCATGGTTAACTGCGGGGAAGCCGTTGAGCATGCTCTTGCCCAGACGGATGGACTCATCAATACCCTTCTGGCACTCCTCGTAACGGTTCTGACGGGTATAGGCGTCGATGGTGGTAGGCAGCAGGTCAGCCTCGCCCTCATTTTCCAGATAACGCATCAATTTGATGTGCTCATCTACCAGAGCAACACCAGCCCGGGGCTGAATCAGGGTAACACCCTCAGCTTTGGCTTTGTTCAGTTTGGCGGAGAAAACTTTCTCTTCGGGCAGAGCTTTGTGATAAGCAACAGCCGCTTCAAAGTCTACATCCTTACCAGTGGGCCACTGGGCCAGTACTTCTTTTCTTTGGGCCTGAAACTCTTCTTCAGTGAGTCTTTTATTCTTAATCTCCATGAATAAGCTCCTTCTTCATAATATTTAGTGCCACATCAGGATAATGTTCGCTGAGCAATCCCATCGAAGCCAAAATATAAGAACGGTCAATATAGATTTCCGCGTTCAATGGTTTGAGGGAATTGGGGGTTCTGGGACTGAACATAGCATGGGATACAATATCCTTTGTATTGGTGGTGTGAATAATGGAACCACCAGTAGCTATGACACAGTTCAGTTTGGTCAGGTCCTTACCCACCTGGGAATAGATCAGTCCCATGGGGGTAAATACCTCTTCAATGGTTCCCGCATGACGGGTTACTGCAATCTCAATGGCCAGTGAGGCCAGAGCATAGTCGAATCTGCGTACCTCATCGGTATTGGGCAAGGTATCGGTGTGGGTGGAAATCAATTCCAGAATTTCCTCCACCTTTTCCTCACTGAGTCCCGAAAGCTCGCATACCCGAGCAATGCCGGCATCCTCCACAATGCCATGGGCACTGTACCGCATACCGATATCGCCTTCCACTGTACGCTTGGCGTATGGCTCAGGCAATCCTTTGAGAACCGCGCCTGGTTTAGAGGGATGTCCATCTGTAATGGTGTAAACATCGGTGGTAGCGCCACCTACGTCTACAATCATCAGTTCGCCCCAACCTTTGGTATTTTCAGTTCCCTTGGCCAGCAGTTCCGCCGCCTTGAGCACCGCCGCAGGTGTGGGCATCATAATGTCATCAATAAGGCTTTGGGCCTGGCTAAGCCCCTTTGCCTGAACAATCCGCTTTAAGAAGATATCCCGAATAATCTTTTGCACCGGGTCAATGTTCAGTTGATTAAACTGGGGCATTACATTGGGGCATACATAAACGTCCTTACCGCTCTCCCGCAAGATGGTCTCACAGGTTCTGGCAGCTGCCCGGTTACCGGCCAGCACAACAGGGAAATTTTCCGGAATGGCAGCAACGATTTTCGCATTGTTGATAATACACTCGCTGTTGCCCCCATCTGTACCGCCACAGAGCAGCATAATCTCGGGGTTGATCTGCCGAATCTCCTCAGCGTCATCCTCAGTCAGCTGATAGGAATAGACCCGCAACACCTTGCCGCCCGCTCCCAAAGAAGCCCGTTTGGCTGCTTCCGCGGTCAGATTGGGGACCAAACCACTGGTTACAATCCGCAACCCGCCAGCCGCACTGGAACAGGCATAGGTTTCGGCAAAATCCAAAGGTCCGGTTTCCTTTTCCAAAAGGGCCAAGGCATTGTGCAGACCCTCGTTGATGTCAGTCGCCACTGTGGTATAGCTGGCGGAGGTACCCAAAAGCTTTCCCTCATCTACATCCACAGCTGTAACTTTGGTATAGGTGCTGCCAAAGTCAATCAGTAAAACCGCTTTCAATCCATAATCACCTGGCTTTCATTCAATCTGGGAAAGCAACAGATACTAGTTGAGCTTCAGATCTTCTCTCAAGCACTCAATAGTGGTCTCGGGAGGTGTGCCTGGGCCAAATACCCGGTCATAACCCATATCTTTAAAGCGTTTCTCAACCTCATCAAAGGGCTGTTTACCTACTACGATATTACCGCCAACATAGAGCAGAATGTTCTTCAGTCCTGCCTCGTCGCATTTCTCACGCAGACCGCGGCAGTCCAGCTCGCCATGTCCATAGAGAGAAGATACAACAATTACATCCGCGTTAGCTTCTACAGCAGCCTCAATAAACTCTTCCTGAGAAACCATAACACCCAGGTTTACTACATTGAAGCCAGCGTCAGTAAACGCACGGTAAAGGATCTGGTTGCCTACAGCGTGTACATCGGAACCGATTACGCCAAGGATCATTGTCTTCTTGTCCATAATGCACCTCTTAAAAACTTAAATGTTGACTTGCCTGCCGAGAACGCGGACGAATCCCTTCGTCCTATTGTTCTATATCTATATATTACTTTGATATATGTCATAAATCAATGCACATTTCTTATAAGAATTGCAGCATATCTTTTGTGAAACAATCCATATATCTTACAAAAATTATGCCATAATCTTGCCCAATTCATTCCTGTAACATAAAAACTGGAAATTTTGAAGAATTTGGAATAGAAAACAAGCAGGTGCCATTTTCAAAATTGGCCCCTGCTTGTTTGTATCAAATTCGTTTGGCTGCCCAAAGTTTTTTGACCAAATCCTCCAGGTTCATCATAGATCCCCGGTCGATCTGATAATCAAACACAACCAGCCTTCCACCCTCGTTCTGGAACTTTTTCAGCTGGCTCAGGCTGTCTCCAGCGGTAAAGCTGAAATATTCCACCGGAACAAGAATCACCTGTTTATCCGCCAGAAACTCAGTCAGCTCCCGCTCATGTTCCACCAGCAAATATTCCGGCTGATCGGCAATGTTGCTGAAGGTGGCTACAATCCGCTGAATAATAGAGGCGAACCGGCGGCTCTGACACCAGATACCGATTTTGGCGTTCTGGGGAATCTCCGCCAGCTGAATCACCGTTTGCTGGCTTAAGGTAGGCACCATTTTGACAATCATATCTTTAAGGGATGAGATATGGTCCACCAAATCGTCATAGTGATTGGCCGAGGTCAAAATGATGTCAAAAGTGTCATCCAGGCGATGGGGGGCGTGAATAATGTCATCCAGCATATACTGGACCACATCCACATTGGGAATCTGGTACAGCTGATTGACTACAGCCGCCAGGGATTCCGGGTTACAATCCACCAGAGCAATGCGTACATTGTCATACCGGCTCTCCCGTTCCCGCAGTTTTAAATTGAGATAAATCTCAATATCCCGCATAGCAAACCCCAGCTCTTCCAGCTCATCCAACAGGTGATCAATGGCCTGCATGGCTCTGGTTTTCTTGCTGGTATATTCGGTCTCCTTTTTCCCCAGCACAAAAGTGCCTCGCCCCTGGGTCATCTGAATGGTTCCAATCTTATCCAGCTCATCATAAGCGTGTTTGATGGTACCCTTGGAAATACCGGTAGAGGCGGAAAGGTCCCGAACTGTTGGCAATTTGTCTCCGGGATTCAGCTGCCCATTCCGGATGCTGTTGTGAATCGAATTCACAATCTGCATATAAATGGGAATATCACTGTTTTTGTCGATGACAATGTCCATACTTGCTCCTTTCCAGAGGATTCACCAATGAGGAAAACTATTTCAGTCCGTTGAGATACTCCGCGCGACCAGTTTCATACAGGTTGTTGCCCTGGCTGTCAATAACCACTACCGCAGGGAAGTCCTCTACTTCCAAACGGTGGATGGCTTCAGCGCCCAGATCAGGGTAAGCGATAACTTCCGCTTTTTTGATACATTTGGAAAGCAGGGCGCCGGCGCCGCCGATGGCTCCAAAATACACAGCGGTATTCCGTTTCATGGCGTCAATGACCTCGGGGGAACGCAGTCCCTTGCCGATCATACCCCGCAGGCCTACATCCAGCAGCTGGGGAGCGTAAGCGTCCATACGATAGCTGGTGGTAGGACCAGCGGAACCCAATGCCTGACCGGGCTTGGCAGGTGTTGGTCCCACATAGAAGATCATGGAATCCTTGACATCCATAGGCAGGGGCTCACCCTTTTCCAGCAGCTCTACCAGACGTTTGTGAGCGGCATCCCGGGCGGTATAGATAACACCGGTGATCAGAACACTGTCGCCAGCTTTCAGTTCTTTTGCTTTTTCAGCGGTAAAAGGCATTACAATACGTTTTTCCATGGTCAGATCCCCCTTTTCTTACAGTTCAGCCGATTTATGACGGGTTACATGGCAGTTGATGTTGACAGCACAGGGCAGACCAGCAATGTGGGTGGGGAAATACTCAATATTTACACCCAAAGCGGTAGTTTTGCCGCCGAAGCCCTGAGGCCCAATACCCAAAGCGTTCACTTTTTCCAGCATCTCATCTTCCAGCTGGGCATAGAAGGGGTTGGGGTTGTGGCTGTCCACAGGACGGAGCAGAGCCCGCTTAGCCATGGTAGCAGCCTTGTCGAAGGTACCGCCAATACCTACACCTACCACAATGGGAGGACAGGGGTTGGGGCCGGCTTCCTTGACGACTTTCAGAATAAAGTCCTTGACGCCCTGCAAACCATCGGAGGGCTTGAGCATTTTAATCTGGCTCATGTTCTCACTGCCGAAGCCCTTGGGAGCGACAGTGATCTTAAATCCATCCCCAGGAACAATATCGTAATAAATCATAGCGGGGGTATTGTCCTTGGTGTTTACCCGGTTGAGGGGATCTGCCACTACCGATTTCCGCAGGTAACCATCCTGGTAGCCCTGGCGTACACCCTCGTGGACCGCCTCTTCCAGATTGCCGTTGACATGTACATCCTGACCAATCTCCAGGAATACACAGGCTACACCGGTATCCTGACAGATGGGCACTACATTCTCATCGGCGATTTCATAGTTCTGGATAATCTTGTCCAGAATGCCCTGAGCAACAGGGAATGTCTCACAACTACGGCATTGTTTGATCTGATTCTTAACGTCCCCCGCCAGATGACAGTTGGCGTCAATGCACAGTTGACGGATAGTCTGGGTAATCTGCTGCGCTTGGATTTCTCTCATAACGATTCCTCCTGATCTTTCTGAAATGGGCATAGATTGATCTATTACAATACCAGTATAGCACAATAATCAAGATAATCAATAGTAAATGACCTAGTACATTTCAAATTGATACATTCTTTATATTTTCAGCAAAAAGAAAAGGGCCTCAAAACCCATTGGGATTTTGAGACCCTTGTAAGTACAGACTATCCAATCAGCTGAGAGAAAGTGTCAACCACCTGATCCAAGTCCTCCCGACTCACATCGTGGTTGGTCATAAACCGGAAAGTCTTTCCGGTAGCAGGGCTGATCTTAATGCCCCGCTCCCGCATTTTCTCGGGCAGTTGGGCCAGCAGCTGGGCTGGACGGTCCACAGTTAAAAATACCATATTGATCTGGACATCCTCCAGGTTGACCGAAACCCCGGGAATCTCAGCCAGACGGCCAGCCAAATATTTGGCGTTTTGATGGTCTGTCTCCAGGCACTTGACCATATCGGTGAGGGCAATGATACCGGCCGCTGCCAAAATACCAGCCTGACGCATACCGCCGCCCAGCAATTTACGTACCCGGCGTGCCTTGTCAATAAAGGCCTTGCTGCCAGCCAGCATGGAGCCCACCGGTGCGCAGAGCCCCTTGGAGATACAGAACATGACGCTGTCGCAGTACTGGGTGATCTCCTTTACATCCACCCCCATGGCGATAGCGGCGTTAAATACCCGGGCGCCATCCAGGTGGACTGGAAATCCATGGGCGTGGGCAATTTCATAGTCCGCTTTCATCACTTCCAAAGGAATCAAAGTTCCACGAAAGCTGGGGTTTTCCAGACAGAGGAGGCCTGTGTCAGGATGGTGTACGTTTTCGGTCTGAATGGCCGCTTCCAAAAGGTGGGGATAGATAATCCCGGAAATGGTACGGGTGCTGACCCCGGACAGGACCGCGGCTCCCCCTACCTCACTGGTCACTATGTGGCTGCTGGCCTCGGCAATGATCTCCTCGCCCCGGCGGGTGTGGGTCATAATGGCACACTGGTTGCCCATTGTTCCGGTGGGCAGAAAAAGCGCCGCCTCCTTGCCCACCAACTGAGCCGCCAAAGCTTCCAGCTCATTGACAGTGGGGTCATCCAGATAGACATCATCTCCCACCAATGCCTGGGCCATAGCCTGACGCATTTTTTCGGTGGGTTGGGTTACCGTATCGCTGCGAACATCGATATAGCGCATACACCATACTCCTTTTTATAGATTTTGAGAAAAAACAGGCAAAAACGCCTGCAGCACTACTGAGCTTGCTGGCTGGTGGCCTCATGGCCTGAGTTGTTCATCAGCCATACGCCGCCTACAATCAGAATGCTTCCAATTCCATCAGCCAGACGGAAAGGTTCATCCAGCAGGAATATACCCACCAAAATTGTGACCACCGTAGTCAAAGCGGAAAAGGAGGAGACAATGGACAGAGGCAGCTTGGACACATTGTAGTAGTTCAGCCCAAAAGCGATCAACGAACAGCCAATGGCCAGATAGAGAATACCGATAACAAAGGTGGGAGTCAGCATTCCGTCAAAGAAATGATCCAGACGCCCCCACGCCGCATTCTGCACCACCGCGATCACCGAGAAAACAATGGCCGCCAGGCAGGTATTGCTGTATACGATCTCCACCGGATTAAACTGAGCGCTGGCGTATTTGACCACAATGGAAGAACAACAACCGGCAAAAATAGAGAAAAACATTAGGATCATACCAGTTAAAGCACCACCGGAGCTGCCTCCCTGGTAGTTGATGATAATCAGCCCCACCAGGGTCATACCCACATAAAACACCTGCTTTTTGGTGGGAAAGTCCTTAAAAATCAGGGCCGCCAGCACCATGGTAATGACCGGGCTCATGGAAGTCATCAAGCCCGCCTGGGAACTTGCGATAATCTGCAAAGCGGTGGTTTCAAAGATAAAATAGCAAATAGGACTGCACAGGGCACAGGGAATCAGAATCCGACAGTCCTTACCCCGGAAGCGCAGCTTCAAAATGCCAGTGGCCCATAAAGCAGTCATAATAATAGCGGCCACGGTAAACCGGACACTGAGCAAACGGAAGGTATCATCCCCTACCACATCCAGTACCAGTTTTACCGCGAAATAGGAAAATCCAAATAAAATAGAAGATGCTGCCGCGGAAAGCAGCGGAATATACTTTTTCATAATATCCTCCAGAACACCACATGTTTTGTTATCTTGTTTGGTGGTATCTGGCGTCAGCCTTCTGTATTCACCCAGGCAAACCCCATGGCCACCCAAAACAGGGTGACCGCCTGGAGCATTTCAGCAATCATAACCAAGAATCCTTTCTCAACGACCGCAAAAATACATAAGTAGTTTCCTGCAAAAATCAAAAAGCTACAAGCCTGCCTATGTCACAGGCCAAGGGTTATTATAACAGATTCCCATTAGGGGAGCAATCCTCTAATCCATCTTTAAAAGCAGCTGCCAAAGGGAGCCCTATCCTTTATTTTTATTCTCCCAAAAAAGCCAGAGCGTAGGCCACAGTGGCCTGGCAGCCCATTTCCAAAACATCCTCATCCAAATCGAACTGGGGATTGTGGTGAAGGGCACCAGTGCCTTTTTCTGGATTGGCAATTCCCAAAAAGGCCAGTACTCCGGGCCAGCGGCTGAGATAACAGCTGAAGCTCTCCGACGCGAACCATGGAGGACAGTCAGTGATGGCTTGTCTACCCAATACCGGTTCCAATGCCCGGGCAGCCAACTGGGCCATCTGGGGATCATTGACACAGGCCCCCATCCCCTTGCCGTGAATCAGCCGGGTTAGCTTGCAGCCAGTGGCAAGGGCTGCCGCCTGGGCCGCTTCTTTCACCAGCAGACTGGCCTTTTCCCCTTCCGCCTCGTCAAAATAGCGCACAGTCCCCTCCACGCCGGCTTCCTGGGGAATAATATTGTGCATGGTGCCGCCAAAAATTTTCCCAAAGGCCAATGTGACCGTCTTGGTCACATCCAGACGGCTGGCCCAGGCTGTGGTGAGATGGTTAATACACTGGTTGACTGCCAAAATGGGATTGATGGCCTGATCCGGCCGGGACCCATGGCCCCCCTTGCCTTCAAAGGTCAGTCGGAGCCCATTGGAACCAGCCATTCTGGGGCCTGGATCCACCGAGATTTTCCCACTTTCCAGCCCAGCGTAAACATGGATGGCCCAACAGCCATCCACCTGTTTGCCCTCCAAAACCTCCATCATGGCATGGACCCCTTTGCTGGTTTCCTCTCCCTGCTCAAAAGCAAACAAAATGGTGCCCTCCAGCTGGTCCCGCATCCCGCTGAGAACCCGCATCGCCCCCAGCATCATGGCTGTGTGGGCATCATGGCCACAGGCGTGGGACACCCCGGGATTCTGGGATACGCAGACTTTGGGACCTTTGAGATTTTCATCTGCCTCTTCTACCGGCAGAGCATCCAGATCACAACGCAGCACCAGGGTTTTGCCTGGCCGGGCGCCTGACAATGTCACCACCAAACCGGTTTCCCCAGCACGCTCCCAGGGCAATCCCAGGCGTTCCGCCTCCTGACACACCTTCTGGGAAATCTCGGTCTCCTGGTCAGAAAGCTCTGGATGCTGGTGCATCCAGCGGCGAACCGACTGAACATATTCTCTCTCCTGAGAGACCCGCTGGCAAATCTCATTCCCTTCCCACTGCATCATAGCTGTCAGCCATCCTTTCTGGTCATCTAAATTTCTCAATCTGCTGGGGACAACAAAAAGGGCAGATACCCTTCGGAAAACATTTTCCGTACAAGCATCTGCTCCTGTTTGTGTTCATATGCAGAGAAAAACTATGCTTTGTAAGCAATAGCCTCGATCTCAACCAGAGCGTCCTTGGGCAGTTTACCTACCTCGAAAGCAGCTCTAGCAGGAGCACACTCACCAAAGAAGGTAGCGTATACTTCGTTCATAGCGCCGAAATCAGCAATGTTGTCCAACAGAACAGTGGTCTTAACTACATCAGCCATAGTAAAGCCCTCTGCCTCAAGAATAGCCTTTACATTGGTCAGGGACTGCTTGGTCTGCTCAGCAATGGTCTCACCAGCGAACTTGCCAGTAGCGGGATCAATGGGCAGCTGGCCGGAAACAAAGGCAAAGTTGCCGGCTTTTACACCCTGAGAGTAAGGGCCGATAGCAGCGGGAGCGTTAGGGGTAGCGATCTGTTTTTTCATGACAATCATCCTTTTCCTAATTCAAATTTCTTTCAAAGCGGCCAACTGGACCAAAGAGGTCCGGCCGGGGAAGCTATGCGTATTCACGCTTTGACTTCTCTAAGAAAAATTTATCACGGCAAGGTGAATCTGTCAAGAGAAATCCCGTCCTTTCCCAAGGGGAAAAACAGGGGATCTTCTGTTCTTTGAACAGGAACTTTTGAGAGTTTTAACATTCTGCAAACAAGAGGTAAATTGGCAATTTATTGTTTGAAATCCATCCAGAATAATGCTATGATTATTTACGAGTATTTTGTGCAGGCCTACAAGGTTCGCCTGCCTCCCAACAGAAAACCCCTTGGGGCAGAAAAGAACAGGTGATAGAAATGAACAGCGCACTTTTGGCTCAATATTCCATGTTGGTAGAGTTTTTAGGGAATGCCCTTGGCCCTGATTTTGAAGTCATTCTCCATGATATCAGCTCAAAGAAGCACAGTGTAGCCGCCATTGCCAACGGTCATATCAGCGGACGAAATGTGGACGCTCCCTTAACCGATCTGGCTCTCCAGTTTATCTATGATAAAACTTACCAGGATTGTGACTATAAATGCAATTACTCTGGTATTTCCAAAGGGAATAAAATGCTCCGAGCCTCCACTTTTTTTATCAAAGACCCCAGTGGGAAACTGGTGGGGATGCTCTGTATCAACTTTGATCCATCCCGGTATGAGCACATCGCCAAAGAAGTAATGCAGCTTTGTCAAATGGATCAGCTGCAAAACTTATTGCCTGGAGGCAGCGATGTCTCCTCCCCTCTGGCCGGTGGTATCGAGAATTTTTCCGAATCCATCCCCGAGGTTACCGCTACTGTATTGCAGGACTATCTGGCCAGTGCCCACATCCCCCCGGAACGACTGACCCAGGAGGAAAAGCTGGATATTGTCAACAAACTCAATCAGCGGGGTATTTTCCTGCTTAAAGGGGCGGTCAGTGAGGTGGCTGCTCAGCTTCATTGTTCTGAGGCCAGTATCTACCGGTACCTGAGCAAACTGAATAAAAAGGCCTGATTTTCCCCATAACAAATCCAGACCTCTTTGAGAAACATCCCAAGGAAAATACCATCTGAGGACCTATGAATCGTTATGTAAAACTGCTTTCCAATACCTTAATTTTTGCCATCGGTACCTTTAGTTCCAAGCTGATGGTCTTTTTGCTCATGCCCTTATATACCCGGGTGCTAACTCCCGCTGACTACGGAGTTATGGATCTGGTGGTCAACACCTCCAACCTGCTGCTGCCCCTGGTTATGGTGAGCATCAACGAGGCAATCATCCGATTCGGACTGGAAAAAAGCGTGCGAAAATCCGAAGTATTTTCCATCGGCCTGGTTACCTCCCTGTGCGGTTTTTTAATTTTTCTCTGCTTCATTCCGGTGTTCTGGAAAATTGACTTTCTGTCCTCCTATACCACCTTAATTTATCTATATGTGTTTGCTGCAGCTATCCATGGTGTATGCGCCCAGTTTGTCCGCTCCATGGGGTTGGTGCGCCTCTACGCCTTTGAGGGAGTCCTGGCCACTTTGACCATTGTGCTGCTGAATGTTCTCTTTTTGGTGGTGTTCCAGTGGGGAATCACTGGGTATGTACTCTCTGTGATTCTCTCCAATTTAATTTCGGTTCTCTTCCTTTTCTGGGCGGCCCGGCTGTGGAAATTTATAAAACTTCGTTCCCTCAACCGCAAATTGGCCCGGGAAATGCTGCTCTACTCCCTTCCCCTCATTCCCACTACCATGATGTGGTGGGTCACCAATGTCTCTGACCGCTATCTGGTCACCTATTTTGTAGGGGAAGCGGCCAACGGTCTTTATTCAGTATCCTATAAAATTCCTACCATCATCTCTATTATTTCTTCGATCTTCACCCAGGCATGGCAGCTTTCCGCCATCAGTGAAAACAACCAATCTGATAAGGACGACTTTTATTCGGATATTTTCCAATACTATCAAACAGTGGTTTTTCTGGCAGCCTCAGGGATTATGTGGCTGCTCAAGGTGATTAACTACCTGTTGGTCTCTCCGGAGTTTTTCGACTCCTGGAAATTCGCTCCTTTCCTGATCCTGTCGGTGGTATTCAGCTGCTTTGTCTCATTCTTTTCTTCCTTCTATATGGCAGCCAAAAAGAATATCATGTCTATGGTAACCACCTTCCTGGGAGCTGTTTCCAACATTGTACTGAACCTCTGGCTGATTCCCATCTACGGTCCCCAGGGGGCCGCTTTTGCCACCTTTGTCAGCTACTTCCTGGTCTTTATTGTTCGGGCGGTGGACACCCGCCGGTTTGTCCGTCTGAAAATGGATCTGCCCCGGCTGCTTCTAAGCTTTTTCGCTCTGCTTGGTCAGGCTTGGGTTCTCATTCTGGAACCGCCCTTCAGCTTCGCCATCCAACTAGGGTTTGTACTGCTTATGTTCCTGATTAACCTGAAAAGTATTCTCTATATCTGTTATCGCTTTTTCGCCGCTGTTGGCAGCCGACGCAAAGCGGGCAATCAACCCATTTAAAAAACAAAACGCCTAAGAAAGGTTCTGTTTTACCCTATGAAGTATCTCTCCTCTCTGATTATTGTTTTAAAAGGGCTGTGGATTGGCGGCACCATGACCGTTCCCGGTGTCAGCGGCGGTTCCATGGCCATGATTCTAGGTATTTATGATAAGATGATTTCCGCCATCAACGGGGTGTTTCGCCGCCCCTGGGAAAGTTTGGTCTTTCTGGCTAAGGTTGGGGTGGGCGCTCTGGTGGGGATCGCCCTGTTTTCCCGGGTGATGCTCCATCTGCTCACCACCTATCCCATGCCTACCTGTTACTTTTTCATGGGGGCTATTTTGGGAGGACTCCCTATGATTTTAAAGTCTGCCCAAATTACCCGGTTTCGTCTTTCCTATCTGCTCTGCCTTGTCATCGGTATTTTGCTGGTGCTGCTCATCGGGCAGCTGCCCGAGGGTCTCTTTGCCGCCGACCTGAGCCAGGGAATTTCCGCAGTGCTTTTACAGGTGCTGGCCGGCGTTATCATCGCGGTGGCTCTGGTGCTTCCAGGGATCAGCGGCTCCCAGATGCTTCTGATGCTGGGTATGTATCAACCTGTCATGACAGCCATCAGCAATTTTGACCTGCTGGCCCTGATTCCAGTGGCCATTGGCGGCTTGTCCGGCACCCTGCTCTCCGCCCGGCTGATTGAGAAGGCTTTTGAGCGGTTCCCCCAAGCCACCTATCTGTTTATTTTCGGTTTCATTTTGGGCTCGATCCCGGAAATCTACCCGGGGGTACCCTCCGGGGGCTTGCTGCTGCTCTGTCCCGTTATGGCTGTTCTGGGCTTCCTGGCCATCTATGGGGTCTCCCGGCTGGAGGACCAAAAGGCAAAAAAATAGGCGGGTTTTCACCCGCTCTCCAACAAAACCCCCAGTTTTCCGCGACTGCGGAAAACTGGGGGCTTTCGGTTATTCCCGGTATTCCTTTCCACATTTGGGGCAGAACTGAAACTCCTGGGCCATAGGCTGCCCACAGTAGGGGCAGTACTTTTCTCCCTGACGGTTTTCGGTCCGGCGGGGAAGAGGTTCTTCTTCCTGGCGGCCGGAAAAATACTGGTTGAGTGGGTCGGGTTCCTCCCGGTCATCGGTGATGTCCAGCATGGACATGCGATTTTTGCCGGTGAAGTTTTTATAGTGGTATATGGCCTGTACCACCCCAATGGCAATAAACACTACGCCAAACAGGGGAAAAATACGGACAATGCCCATCTCCGCGGGGAAATTGCTGGTCATGCCGAAGGCAATCACTGTCCAGATCACCCCAAAAATCACCGCGCCGATGGAACCGGCAAAATTCATGCCTGAGGGACCACGTCCCGGTTTTATGCTTTTCATCCTGTAAACACTCCTTTCCACTGATCCCACAAAAGCCGCCGGCGGCCTTTTGGTGTCTTTAAGTATAATGGCAAAGGCCGCAAAAAGCAAATGCCGCTGGGAAGCGGCATTTCTCTCTGTGCATACTTTAAAGGCTAAGAGAACAACTATCTGTGTATCTCTTCGTCTCAGGCTCTCTGGCTCTCTCTTTCTGCCTTTCGCTTTAAATAGTCCTCCCGCAGGATGGCGTAACAGTCACAGTCGGTATACTCCCCGGTGTGAATTTTACACTTCTGGCGGGCCCTGCCCTCAAAAATCATCCCGGCGTTGCGCATTACCTTGCCGGAGCCATCGTTTCCCACCGAATGATAGGCCTCAATCCGGTTGAATCCCACCCGCTCGAAGCCATATTTAAGCACCGCTTCCAGAGCCTCGGTCATCACATGTTTTCCCCAGTAGGCCCGTCCCAAACTGTAACCAATCTCTCCCCGGTCATCGTTTTCATCCACCACCGTCAAATTGATACTGCCGATGGGTTTGTTGGTCTCCTTCCACACAATGGCCCAGTGAAAATACAGCGGGGACGCGTACCCTCTGCGCCAGGTGCGGATAAAATGGAGGGTTTCGGCGGGGGAAGTGTGATATTTCCAGCGCATATACCGGGTGACCTCCGGATCGCTGGTCCATGTATGATAAACCGTTTGCAGATCCCAGTACTCAAAAGGCCGCAGCAGCAACCTGGGGGTCTGTATCCTTTGTGTACCAATCTCTCTGAGCATATTTCTCACTCGCTTTCCTTTCTATCATAGCCAATTGCCTCTGGAAAATCAATTCCCTCCCTGTGATTTCTTTCCCCCTTTTCTTTCTCTCTTGCGGGGGCTTTTGAATACTGCTATAATAAAGACATCTATTTTACAGAAAGTCAGGTGTCGCTATGTCACAGGTACTGGTCAAAGGCTATCGAGGCAAAACTTTGGAAACGGAACACTGGGGAAGTATTGCCGTAGTGGGGCCGGAGGGCAAGCTGCTCTACAGCGCAGGGGACCCCCATCTGGTCTCTTTTTACCGCTCCTCCTCCAAACCTATTCAGGCGGTGCCTCTGCTCCTCCATGGGCTGGATGAAAAATACCAGTTGACCCAACAGGAACTGGCAGTTCTCTGCGCCTCCCACCTGGGAGAGCCTATCCATGTGGAAACCATTCTGGGAATTTTGAAAAAAGCCGGTTTCACAGAGGACGACTTTATTGTTAAGCCCATCTACCCGGGTAACCACCAGCTGTTTTTGGAGTGTGTAGCCAAGGGCATGCCCAAGCGTAAAGTTTACCACAACTGTACTGGCAAACACAGCGGCCTGCTGATGCTCTGCCGGGAGACCGATTCCGACTACCACGACTACTATAAAATTGAAAGCAACGCCCAACAGGAAATCCTCCGTTGTCTGGCCCACATCACCCAGGTGCCAGTGGATCAGATTCAGATTGGTATTGATGGCTGCGGCGTGCCGGTGTTTGCGGTACCTCTGGACCATATGGCCCTCTCCTTTTTAAAGCTGGCCTGCCCCCAACTGGAGGAAGACCCCGCCATTGCCAAGGCATTGGATAAACTGGGACACGCCATGAACGCATGCCCCATTATGATTCGGGGAAGCGATTCCCTCTGCCTGGCGATCAACAGTGACCCCAACCTGGTGGGCAAGGTGGGAGCCCTGGGTGTTTACTGCCTGGGAATGCGCAAGGAACAACTGGGCATTGCCATCAAAATGACCGACGGCAACACCGACCATCTGCCCATGGTCATCAAGTCGGTACTCCAGCAGCTGGGATATAACAACCCAACCCTCTACGCGCAGCTGGATGCCCAGCCGGGATGGGTCATGTACAATGACAATGACACCGAAGTGGGCAAAAAGGTGGCAGATTTCCAGCTGGTAAAGCATAACTGATTGTAATTTTTCCATAAAATAGTACAATTAGTCTTATAAATCATCCTTTTTCCTCCTGTTCCGACCAAAATATCCCTGTTTTACTTGCAGGCGGGAAAAACTTTGAAGTATAGGCGCAAGGATGGAGGATTGGGAGAAAAAGTCGGAATTTGCTCATATTTTGTAATAATATTACATTTTGTATAAGAAGGAGGCGTTTTCTATGCGCAGAAAAGACCGGGAAATCACCGACATCAAAGAAATATTGGAAATTCTGGAAAAGGCCCAGGTTTGTTCTTTGGGCCTCTGTGATGGCGCCACCCCCTATGTAGTTCCCCTCAACTACGGCTATGATTTCGCCCAGGGCCAGCTGACCCTCTATTTCCATGGAGCATCCCAAGGCAGAAAATTGGATTTGATGAGGCAAAATCCCCAGGTGGCCTTTGCCATCCACTGTGATCATCAGCTGGTGACAGCGGAGACGACTTGTGGCTGGGGTTATGGCTACCGCAGCCTGCTGGGGGAAGGCACTCTGTCCCCCGTTACCCAACCAACTGATAAAGCA
>CALXEL010000097.1 GCA_944387315.1 uncultured Clostridia bacterium | reverse complement strand
TCTCTCGGGAATCGTAATATCGGGTATTGATCAGCTCGATCTCTTTGGAACAGCGGACAATTTCTTCCAGTTCCTGTTGAATCTGGGTAAACCGCTGAGCAAGGCCCAGGCGTTCCTCATACTCTCTGAGCTGGCATTCCGCCCGCTTAATGGAATCTCGAACCCCTTGTCGGGTAATTCCACTGTGCTCCGCGATTTCAGCTAAAGAGAGGTCCTCGTTGTAATAAAGCTCCACAACCTCCCGCTGTTTATCGGTCAGCATTTGACCATAAAAATCCATCAAAAAAGAGATTGTAAGATCTTTGCTCACAGCGCCTCACCTCCCCCATCTGTTTGTAAAGAGAATTTCTTTACATATCCACCTTTTGTATTATATCCAGTCCCTGTATAGATGTCAAGTATTTTCCTTTACAATTATGGGAATTTTCCAAACTTTTTTATTCTTTTTCATCAGTTTTGAGATTTTCTTTGTTCTTGCAGGAATCTTTTTACAAATTCCTTGACATCCCTTGCTTTTTGTGGTAAAAAATATAAGCACAATATTTGCGGGTTTAGCTCATCTGGTAGAGCGCCACCTTGCCAAGGTGGAGGTAGCGAGTTCGAGCCTCGTAACCCGCTCCAAAAATCCCGCTCCAGTCCTACTGGAGCGGGATTTTTTTAAAAAGTATTGACTCTTTTGTCATCACAGGGAGGGCGTCAAGATGGAAAAAGGTTATGTGCAAATTTATACGGGAAACGGCAAAGGCAAATCCACCGCTGCCATAGGTTTGGCTCTGCGGGCAGCCGGCTCTGGAATGAAAGTGCTGATCGGGCAATTTGTGAAAAGCATGAAATACGCAGAAATTCGTCTGATAGAAAGCCGAATTCCCGAGATTGAAACCCAACTGCTGGGTGAGGGCTGTTTTATCCGCCGGGCCCCATCTGAAGCTGACCGTCTAGCCGCTGAATCAGGGCTGGCCCATCTCAAAGAAAAAATGTGCAGTGGAAAATACGACTTGATTATTCTGGATGAAGTGGGAATCGCCCTCCACTACCAGTTGCTGACCTGTGAAGCGCTCCTGGCGTTTCTGGATGCCCGACCTTCTCATGTGGAACTGGTCCTCACCGGGCGGTATATTCCACAGGAGATTCTAGATCATGCCGATCTGATCACAGAAATGCGGGAAGTGCGCCACTATTACAGCCAGGGTGTGGAAGCCCGGGATGGCATTGAACGCTAGGGAAGTTCTGCTACAGGCCCCTATACCACAAAATAAAATGAGATAGCGGATATCTGAACACCCAGATATCCGCTATTTTTCTTGGCTTGACTTTTATCCTTCCCCGCAGGCCGGTTTCTCCTCCGGAAACACAGTATTGAGGTTTTCCATTCCCAGCGCTTCACATTTTTCCCGCCGGCGCTGTACCAAATCAGCCAATGTGATGTGATCGACCACCTGAGAAACCGCTTGGTTTACCTGACGAAACACATCTACCATGGGACAGGTATTCTGTCGGGTACACTTACCGATCTCACCGGAACAGACTCGCATATTCTGTTCCCCCTCCAATACCATAATAATCTGACCGATGGTCAAACTGGCAGGGTCTACATTCATCACATAGCCACCTCTGGCTCCACGAATACTTCTTACATATCCTGCCTTTGAGAGAGTGACAATAATCTGTTCCAAATATTTTTCACTGACTTTTTTCTGGTGGGCAATCTTTTTTAGGGGAACTGGCTTCTCACTGTCATTGGACGCTATCTCCACCAAAATCATCAGTCCATATTTTCCCTTTGTGGTGATATGCATAGCACACCTCCCGATTCTTGTCTCGCAGCACCATGTCTCTACCTTTTCAGTATGCCATGCCTGACCAAAAATCGCAAGAGAAAAATGACTTTTTCACCACCGTTTACATAGATTCCTCCCCTTTCCTTCTCTGCTCACTCATTTTTTGTTTTTTACAAGAGCTGTGGTTCCAATCTTGTTTGCAGCATTTCCCACAGCAGTCTCTTTGACATACAACCATCCACAGCTGATAAAAGCTCCAACCCAAGATCAAGCCGCACAACCAGGACACCAAACTTTCCTCCTATCCTAAAATCAATCCACCGATGTGATAGGTCAGCCAGGCGGCGCCATAGGCCATGGCCAGCTGCAATAGAATGGAAAAAATCATCCATTTACGGCTTCTCAGTTCCCGGCTCATGGTGACCTGAGACGCGATACAAGGTGGATACAAAAGGCTGAACACCAAAAACGAGAGTCCTGCCGCCGGCGTAAAAATCCCTCTTAAAATCTCCTGGAGGGCCTCCATACTGCCGGCTCCATACAGCACCGCCATGGTGGAAACCACTGTCTCTTTCGCTGCAAGACCGGTCAGCAGCGCTACTGCCGCCTGCCAGGTACCAAACCCCAAGGGGGACAAAAGAGGAGCTAACCCCCGCCCCAGATACTCAAATATACTGGCTTCTCCCGCTGTCCAATGAAGCTGAAAGGTCAGGTGCTGCAACAGCCACACCAGTACGCTCATAGCCAAAATTACTGTTCCCGCCCGGGTACAGAATTCCACGCACTTGCTCCACATACGCCCCAATACATTGATTGGGGAAGGCAGCCGGTAAGGGGGAAGTTCCATCAAAAAAGCCGATTGGTTTACAGGCACGAAAACACGCCGCAGCACCAATCCTGTAACAATGGCCAGCAAAATTCCCAACAGATAACATAAGGTTACAACCACCCGGCTGTACGGGGCAAAAAAGGTGCCTGCTATCAGCAGATAAATAGGCAGCTTCGCCCCACAGGAGATAAACGGAAGCAACAATATAGTCAATCGCTGTTCCCACTGATTTTCCATGGTCCGGCAGGCCAGGACCGCCGGTGTAGTACAGCCAAATCCAGTCATCATGGGAATAAAGGCCCGACCGCTCAGGCCAAAAGCGGACATGGGCCAGTCCATTAAAAAGGCGGCCCGGGCCATATATCC
>CALXEL010000096.1 GCA_944387315.1 uncultured Clostridia bacterium | reverse complement strand
CCTACAATGACTTTTCCCTCAGGAAGAATTTCTTTCTTGTTTTTATTGGGGTTGGCCGCCAGGGAAAGGGCAAAACCAACCGGGCCTACCCGGCCTAAGAACATCAGAAAACTCAGTACCAATTTGCTGCCGAAGTTGGCTTGTCCTGTTACGCCAACTGATAGGCCCACTGTACCAAAGGCGGAAATGACCTCAAAGAAAATATCAACGGCATGATAGCCAATGTGATCCAGGAAGATGGTCAACAGCCCGGCGCCACCGCAAACTCCCAGAAGAGCGAGAGAAATAATGGACAGAGATTTATAGACAGTGGACTGATTGATTTTACGCCGCTGAATGATGGTGTCATCCCAACCTCTGACAACTGAAATGACTGTCATAGCCAATACAGAGATGGTGGTTACCTTGACACCGCCGCCAGTAGAGCCAGGAGCTGCTCCAATAAACATCAGGATACAGGCTACTCCTTTGGTAATACCATGCATCCGCTCCATGGGGACCGAGTTAAATCCAGCGGTTCGGGTAGTAACCGATTGGAAAAAGGAAGCAATTATTTTTTCGCCTAAAGACAGTGGCCCCAGAGTGAAGGGGTTGGTCCATTCGCAGACAGCGAAAACAACAGCACCACTGATCAAAAGGATTCCCGTAATAGTCAGCACAATTTTGCTGTGGAGGCTGAGCTTACGGGTGGTGCGTACCCGGGCTAGATCATGCCAGACCACAAACCCCAAACCACCAATGATAATAAGTGACGCAATGGTGATCATTACCACTGGGTTGTCATTGTAATTACACAAAGAGATATAGGGGGTTTCCCGGCCCAAAATATCAAATCCCGCGTTACAAAAAGCAGAAACCGCTAGAAATATAGAGATCCAAACCCCATCGGTACCATATTTGGGAATAAAGGTAGTAGCTAAAAGCAAGGCGCCGATTCCCTCAATGGCCAAAGAAACCATAACAACGGTTCTAGTGAGGGACCCTATATCAGTAAGGGAGGTAAAGTTGGTGGACTCCTGGGCCAGCTGCATGCTGCGCAGGCCCAATTTTTTGCCAATCAACACGTTGAAAAAAGTAGTCAAGGTTACCAAACCCAGGCCGCCAATCTGGATGAGCATAAGAATGACGCCCTGTCCAAATGCTGACCAGTGGCTAAAAGTGTCATAAACCACCAGTCCGGTAACGCAGGTGGCCGAAGTGGCGGTAAAGAAGCAATTGATCAAAGGGGTAAAGGTCCCGCTTTTAGAGGATATGGGCAAAGCCAACAGCAAGGTGCCGACAGCAATTACCATGGCAAAGCTTACACAGATTACCCTGGCGGGAAACGAAAAAAAGGAAGGACGTTTTTCCACTCGCATAAAATAAATGCTCCTAAACTGAATTTGAGAAACAAATGGTTTAACCTATTAAAACCTCCGGCGGCCCCGGAGGTTTCTCTTTAGCGTTCCAACAGGAATTTCTTGGCCTGCTGGATCAAGTTTTTGTCATTTTTAAAAGTGACCTCCCGATGGGCTTCCGCCAATGGGGTCCAACGGATTTCACTGATTTCTTCTTCCTGCCGTTTGGTGTGGTCATCGGCGGCATAGCCCAAAAAGTATACCACCTGTTTTTTTGTGTTGGGACGGGGATAGTACTCTACACTGTGTCGGAATCCCTCCAACAAATCAATGGTCAGTCCGGTTTCTTCTTTCACTTCCCGCAAGGCGGTTTCATGTTCGGTTTCATTTCCCTCCACATGACCTTTTGGGAAAGACCAGTGTCCTCCATACCGATGCTTCAGCAGCAGAATTTCCAATTGATCGTGTTTTTTGCGGTAAACCAGGGCTCCACATGATTTTTCAAACTTCAAAGTATTCACCTCTTTTTTCCAATAACAAAACACACCGGTTTTCTGTGCCCTGTAACCGGCTGCCTTGTTCACTGGACCCATTTTGTGTCCAGCATCTGATTACATCTATTAATATACCATGTAATACTGTCTTTTAAAAGAGAGAAAGCCACTTTTTCTTTGAAAGCCATGAAAAGATTGACAAAAAAAACAGCCCGTTGTAAAATGATTGAGCACCAGCCATATTCATATATAAGCCCCCTTAGTTAAATGGATATAATAAACCCCTCCTAAGCGGCAGTTCGTTCGAGTCCGTGGGCGGAGGAAAATTGAATATTTTTGATATATGTCCCAGTAGCTCAGTTGGATAGAGCACGAGCCTCCTAAGGTGGCGTTACAACAATCAACTCTGCTCGGTAGTTGGGTGTCAAAAACTTAATATTTATAAATGTCTGCGTAGCTCAGTTGGATAGAGCGACCGCCTCCTAAGCGGTAGGTCGGGTGTTCGAGTCACCTCGCGGACGCCAGCGCACAATGCCCGAAACCTTTGTAAATCAAGGATTTCGGGCTTTTCTTATACCCGGACAGATTTGAACTTTGACCCAGAACCCGATTAGCAAATTGTGAATCTGCTAATCGAATCGGTGGCCGTTCTCAGTTCAAGCAATCTAAAGGAAGTGGAAATTGTGACAAATGCAAGATGGCTTGAGAAATGAGTTCCCTTATGGTAAATGCCAGACAGTGTCTGCTAAATTGAGAATTATGAACCT
>CALXEL010000095.1 GCA_944387315.1 uncultured Clostridia bacterium | reverse complement strand
CATCAACAAGGTGTTCAGCCCCTCTGAAAAGGATGTACAGTACGCTTTGGATGTTATGGAAGCAATTGAGCAAGGCAAGAGAGAAGGCAAAGGCGCTGTCTCCCTGCGGGGCAAGATGATCGACGCGCCCATTGTCAACCGGGCCAAACAGGTTCTGGAAATGGACAGAATCATTAAGGGAGGCAGATAACCATGAGCAGTAAAATTGTCAGCAGCCTGCAGGAGGCTATTGAAAAATGTGGACTGAAAGATGGTATGAGTATTTCATTCCATCATCATCTGCGCAATGGTGACTATGTAATCAACGCTGTATTGGACGCTATCGCTCAGATGGGAATTAAGGACCTGCATGTCAACGCGTCCTCTCTTTTTGATGTTCACGCACCGATGATTGGTCATATTAAAAATGGCGTAGTCACTTCTATCGAGACAGACTATATGGGTTCTATTTTGGGTAAGGCCATCTCTGAGGGCCTGATGGAAAAACCCGTCATTTTCCGTACCCATGGTGGACGGCCCAGCGCCATCGAAAGCGGCGAAAGCCATATTGATGTGGCCTTTGTAGCCGCTCCCGCAGCCGACAAAATGGGCAATGCCAACGGTATCTATGGTGAAAGCGCCTGTGGCTCCCTGGGTTACGCGGTCTCCGACGCCCGCTGCGCCGACAAAACCGTTGTCATTACCGACAACCTGATGGACTATCCCCTCTCCCCCGCTCCTATCGAGGAGACCTGTGTAGACTATGTAGTGGTTATGGATAAAATCGGTGATCCCAAGGGTATTGTGTCCGGTACCACCAAGATCACTCGTGACCCTGTGGGATTGAAAATTGCTGAAAACGCCGCTAAGGTAATTGAGCATTCTGGCCTGTTGGTAGATGGCTTCTCCTTCCAGACCGGCGCTGGTGGCGCCTCTCTGGCTGTTACCAAGTACCTGAAGGAAATCATGCGGGAAAAAGGAGTCAAGGGCAGCTTTGGCTTGGGCGGCATCACCGGCTACATGGTTGAGATGATGGAGGAAGGCTTCTTTGAGAAGCTGATGGATGTACAGTGCTTCGACCTGACCGCTGTGGAATCCATCCGTAAAAACCCCAATCACATTGAGGTTTCTGCTTCCCGTTACGCCAGCCCCACTGCTCGTTCCGCCGCGGTAGATAGTCTGGATGTTGTCATCCTGGGCGCTACTCAGATTGATACCCAGTTTAATGTCAACGTTCACACCGATTCCAACGGTTACATTATGGGCGGCTCCGGTGGCCACAGTGATACTGCTGCTGGCGCTAAGCTGACCATGATTGTAGCACCTCTGTACCGGGCCAGACTTCCCATTGTCATGGAGCATGTAACCTGTGTTTCCACTCCTGGCAGCACAGTTGATGTATTGGTTACACAGAAAGGCATTGCTGTCAACCCCGCTCGTCCTGAGCTCAAGCAGCGGCTGCTGGATGCTCATCTGCCTGTAGTGGATATTGAGGATCTGCTCAAACTCTGTGATGAGATTGTAGGACGTCCTGAGCCTGTGGCATTTGGTGACAAAGTGGTAGCCAAAGTAGTATACCGGGATGGCACCGTCATTGATGAGATTCACAATGTACTGTAAATAAAATACCTGGTCACAAAAAAACAGCGTCTGACTAGACGCTGTTTTTTTGTTTGTCTGCACTCTCCAACCAGACAAAAAATAGGATTTGTCCAAAATATGGTCAAGATAAATGCAATGGCTATGGTATAAATGAATAAAATGTTTTATACTGATAAAAAGCAGTTTTAAAGTAAGGTGAAAATATGATGCATGATTTTGTTCTGGTAACCGATTCCACTGCTGATCTCCCCGCTGAAATGATCAGCCAGTACCATATTGTTATACTTCCTCTGGAATTTACCATTGGTGAAGCTACTTACCACGACTACCCTGACCAAAGAGAATTTCCTCTCAGCCAGTTTTATGCCCTTCTGCGCAATGGCTCCCAATCCAAAACCGCTCAGGTCAGCTACCATGTCTTTGAACAAACCTTCGAAGAAATTCTGAAAAATGGCCAGGATATTCTCTATATTGGTTTTTCCTCCGCTTTGAGCGGCACTTATAATACCGCCTGCATTGTGGCTGAGGATCTAAAATCCAAATACCCACAGCAGAAAATCTTGGTAGTGGATTCTTTGTGCGCCTCCCTGGGCCAAGGGCTTTTTGTCTATCAAATTGCCCGGCAGCGGGAAAAAGGAGCTTCCCTTGAGGAAGCGTACCAGTGGGCCATGGACAACCGGCTGCACGTCTGCCACTGGTTTACTGTGGATGATTTGAGCCATCTCAAACGGGGAGGCAGAATCTCTTCCGCCGCTGCTTTAGTAGGCACCGCCCTGCAAATCAAGCCTGTTCTCCATGTGGACAATGAAGGGCGCCTGATCCCTATGGAAAAGATCCGAGGCCGAGCCCACTCCCTCTCCGCTCTGGTAGACAAGATGGCCCAAACCGCCATCGATCCTAAAAACCAGGTGATCTTTATCAGCCATGGAGACTGTTTAGACGATGCCCAAGGGGTAGCGCAGCTGGTTAAGGAGCGGTTTGACGTCGCTGAGGTAGTGATCAACTACATTGGGCCAGTGATTGGCACCCACTCGGGACCTGGCACTGTAGCGCTGTTTTTTATGGGCAATAACCGTTAATCCATCTCTATATTTTGATAATTTTAAAACCTATGAAAAGTATCTGATCGTATCCGGTCAGATACTTTTTTTGTTTGTGGTAAACTTCTGGCATAAAACATTCCCAGCACCTTGTAAGAAATCTCTCTAATACAAGTCGAAAAACCATAAATGCCATATAAAATTATTTTTAATTAAGTATTGACTTATTTACTTTTTTACAGTATACTTTTAATTAAGCAAATACTTAATTGTGAGGGATATACAAATGGATAAAACTTTAATTTTAAAAGCCATCGCTGATGAGACTCGAATGAATATTCTTACTATGCTGCTGCGGCATAATTACTGTGTCCGGGCATTGGCCAAACAACTGAAAATTTCAGAGGCAGCTGTATCTCAGCACCTGAAGATTCTGCGGGAAGCCGGGCTTCTCACTGGTGAAAAAAGAGGCTATTACATGCATTATGATGTAAATAGAGAAGTCCTTCATATGTTGGCAAAAGAGATTGATGCCCTGGCTGAAATTCAGCGGGAAGCCTGCCAGCCAGAGGACGGAGAGTGTCCAAAGAAAGTGCAGGTAAAATGCCACAGTCATCACAAAGAAGAGTGCTCTGACCTGGTAAAAGAATTTTGTCATGGTCATGAACATCCGGAACAAGCCCACATCGGTCCCTGCAAATGTCACCATTCATAAATGAGGAGCTCATTTTCATGAAAAACAACCGTCTGTCACAATTGCTCTTCACCTTTATGAAAATTGGGCTGTTTACCTTTGGCGGCGGATATGCCATGATCGCCATGATTGAAGACCTTTGTGTGGAAAAGAAAAAATGGATTACCCACGATGAAATGATGAATATCACCGTTATCGCAGAATCCACCCCCGGTCCCATTGCCATCAACTGTGCCACCTATGTAGGTTATCGCCAGGCAGGGCTTGTGGGCGCTTTTGCAGCTACCGTGGGAATTGTACTGCCCTCCTTCTGTATTATCTATATAATCTCGGTCTTTTTGGAGAATTTTTTGGAAATACAATGGATCACACATGCCTTTTGGGGAATTCAATGCGCGGTTGGACTGCTGATTGCCGATGCCGCCCTTACCATGATCAAAAAAATGAACAAAAAGCCTGTACCTATCACCCTTCTCATCGTTTCTTTTGGTGTAATGTGCGCCTCCAATCTGGCAGGGTGGCAGATTTCCTCCATTCAGTTGATGATTGCGGCAGCACTGGTTGGCCTTTTCATCTTTTATCTTCTGCCCAACCATCTTAAACGAGGAGGCAAAGCGCAATGATTTGGGAACTGTTTTTCGGCTTTCTCCGAGTGGGCTGCTTTGCCTTTGGAGGCGCCTATGGCGCCATCCCTCTCATCCGGGAAGTGGTACTAAACCATGGCTGGCTGACTGATGAGTCGCTGACCTATCTGATCGGAGTCAGCGAAAGTACACCAGGCCCCATTATGGTAAATCTGGCTACCTATATCGGCAGCTTAGAAGCCGGGCTGCCAGGAGCCCTATTGGCTACTGTAGCGGTAGTCTTGCCTTCCTTTTTGGTAATCCTGGCTGTGACTGCCCTATTGGAAAACTTTTTAAAAAAAGGTTGGGTGCAGGCCCTGTTGCGAGGGCTCAAGCCTTGTCTCACTGGAATCATCCTGGCCACTGGCTGCTACATGATTTGGCAATCCTGTTTTTCTCTGGAACCTGGATTTCAAATTCAGCCCCGCCCCTTGCTGCTCACCTGTATACTGGCCGGGGCAATGGCTGTCTTTCCCAAACTTCGTCACAAAAAGCTATCTCCTATCTCGCTGATTCTCCTTTCCTGTGTCCTGGGAATCGTGGTATATGGCGTATGATGATTTCCTGACACCTCTGCCTTGACAACCTCAGTGTATTTGCCCATAACAAAGATATATTTTCTATTCTTTCATGAGGTGAGACTATGAGACAGTGTATGGACGCGGAGAACCTTCACAGACGGCTTAAAAAAATTATTGGCCAGGTACAGGCCATAGA
>CALXEL010000094.1 GCA_944387315.1 uncultured Clostridia bacterium | reverse complement strand
CTGTATCCTGAACCAGAATCCAGCCCCGCTCCTGGGCCTGGGCTGCCGCAAGACGCACCGCGTCATCATAACTAAGGTCGGTAATGGAAGCCTGGGCACCCAAACTCTGAATGTGAGCCAAACGGGCGGGAGCGGAACCCTTTGGCATATAAACCACTGCTTTCTGCCCCAGCTGGGCAGCGGTCCAGGCCACACCCCGTCCATGGTTTCCGTCGGTAGCTGTGACAAAGGTGATCTCTCCCAACCGGGCAATATTCTTTGGGTCGGTGAGCATCTGATAGGAGAGTTTCTCAGGAGCCTCCCCCATTCTGTCCGCCAAAAGACGCCCCATAGCATAGGTGCCCCCCAGTGCTTTAAAGGCGCCAAGCCCAAACCGGCAGGACTCATCTTTTATATAAATTCCTTTCACCCGCAAAGCCTGGGACAGATGGTCCAAAGACACCAAAGGAGTGGGCTTATAATCCGGAAAGGTGCTGTGAAATTTTCTCACCTGCCCAACCTGATCCAGATTGGCAAAATCAGTGGTCACCTGGGACTGTGCAACAGATGGGTTCGCCAAAAATTTTATCCGGTTCATGGGGTTTCCTCCTATATATTTGTAATTCTTTTTATATTGTATCTGGAAAGCGCAATATGGTCAAGAAAGTGTCTTCCAATCCCCACAAAGCGCCCTGTTTCCCCGGATTTTATTGACAAATAGCCCCAACAGGAATACAATGACAACCAGTTATCTCGGTTACAGGGAGGGTACACCATGGACTATATTCTGGCCATTGACGCCGGCAGTTCGGCCGTCAAATTTTATGAGGTTCCTTTGGGGCAGGGAGAGCCCCGAATGGTAGCCTATCCCAATAAAAAAAGCCCACCGCCTTTGGAAGAGTTCCTTGGGGACTATCTGTCTAACCGGCCGGGGGATAAAGATGAAATCCAACTGTTGGCCCTCACCGGCGTGGGAGCTTCCTTTCACCAGGGGCAGCTGGGGGGAATTCCCACCTGTCAGGTCTCCGAGCTGGAGGCCATTGGGCGGGGCGGTTTGGCCCTGTCCGGCAAAGAACACGCTCTGGTGGTAAATCTGGGCACCGGTACCACCCTGCTGGACGCCTCTCTCCAGCGGGTTATCCACATTGGGGGAACCGGTGTGGGCGCAGGTACCCTCCAGGGATTGGGCAGCAAGCTGGTGGGCACATCAGATGTGACCCAGCTGGGCAAGCTGGCCCTGCCTGGCCGCCTGGGGATGGTGGACACCACCATCAGTGACATCTCCCAGGAGGTCTCCCCCACCCTGCCCCCCGACCTGACCGCCGCCAATTTCGGCAAGATGTCTCCCCAGGCCACCGACGCGGATATTGCCAAAGCCCTGATCAATATGGTATTTGAAACAGTGGGAATGCTCTGCTTTTTCGCGGGGAAAACGGTAGCTGCCCAGGAAGTGGTACTGACTGGCGGGCTTTCCGCACTGCCCCAGGCCAGAGAAATCTTTGATAAATTCACACTGATTTACGGCCTGCGGTTTCAGATTCCACCCTACAGCCCTTTCGCCACCGCCGCCGGCGCGGCTCTGTTGGCCGCCGGGCAGATTCTGGAGAAGAAAAACTAACAAAAACGGCCTCCGGCATATTTGCCGGAGGCCGTTTTCTTATTCCTCCCTGAAGCGGGAGCGGGTACTCCAATAAGTCTGAATTTGCTGCTCGCTGAGGGTCACTACAAACTCCCGGTGGAGAATCAGCATCCGTTCAATTCCATGGAGAATCTGGAACAGGATGGCACGGTTCTCAAATTCCTCCCGGGTGGTAGGCAACTCATCGTGTCGGTAATACTCCTTGATCTCCTCCAGCTCTGCCAGCAATTCCACACCGTTGTTGAGGCCAAAGGTATCGGAAACTTTTCGCAGGAAATTGGCGATCTTCTCCGCCTGGCGGGGCACCTGGGTCAGGGAACGGATATCATCACTAACTCCCATAAGTACCGAGCACTGACTTTTGCGCATCAGCATGTACTGGAGATAGTAGGGAGTTTCCATAGTAAAATGGTTGTCAATCTCCTCCCGCACATCAGCCAAGGATTCCTTAATCAGCTTTTTCAGGGGAGCAAGATACTCACTGGTGTACTCACTTTTATCCTCGGTCATAATAAAGTAGGCCATCCGGTCCAACACAGTGCAAAGACCTTCCTCAATCCGTTTCTGGCTGGCCAGAATGGCTTTGGTTTTCTGTGGCATATAGATCAGGTTGAGCAGCACCCCCAAACCGGCGCCAATGGTCATCAAAGCCAGCTCATTTCCAATGAGAGGCAGCTGCATATTCTGCTCAATATAAAAGTGGGTAGTCAGTACCGAGCTCATGGCAATGCCGTCCCCCAGCTTGAGCAGATGGCTCAGGAAAAGGAAAATCAGGAAAAAAAGTCCAAATCCCAGAGCGTTATATCCCGCCAGGTGAAAGGAAACCCATGCCACCCCAATGGCCATCAAAAAGGACAGAAACCGTTTGCTGGCCACTGCCAATGTCTCTTTTTTGGTGTTCTGCACCGTCAGCAGCAAAATGACACCGGCGGCTACACTGAATTTCAGCTTCAAAGCGGTGGCAATGGCAATGGCAATTCCGCCGCCCAAAGAGATCTTCAGAATTTTACTGTAGTTGAGTTTGCGTATCCTATTCCACATCTCACTACTCCTCTTTCTTTGCAAAGTGTGTCACTAAATTTTGTACTATATTACCATAAACCCGTTGTCATTTCTAGTAAATATTTCTATAAACTTTTTGTTCTTTTCCTTGATTCTTTTCCATAATATTGCCAGAAAAAGCCGACGGCGGCCCCAAAAACAGGGCCGCCGTCAAAAAAAGAGAATTTACGAAAGTGAATCGATCCAGCTCAGTACCGGACGGCCATCGGCCATAGTCCAGGTGTTCTCAAAGTCCCAGTTTGGATACTGCTCTGTCTCCCCTAACTCCTGGCTGGAGAGGGCCCGGACGTCCTCCTCCTTGGTGCCGGAGGAAACTCCCACCGGCTTGTACCCGGTGCCATCCTTTGTCACGCAGCTGGCCAACTCCCCCTGGTTGTAACCGGCGAAACTGCCCACCCAGGCAGACAGGTCCAAAGTTTGTATGGGCAGATCCCCATAGCAGTTTTCGATACGGGTGCCGTTGTTGCTTCCCACAAAGCCACCCACCTGCCAGCCCAGCTGCTGTTTGACCCCTACTCCATCTACCTCGTCATAAACATAGAGTTCCCGCCCGGCCAGAGACTCCTTGGTCTCCCCCGCCGCCAGAGGGTAGGTTGCGAAAACCGAGCGTACCGCTCCCTGGCCGGACTGGGTCACTGCCCGACAGTTGACTACATAGGCCATGGAGGTAGCTCCCACCAGGCCCCCCACCTCTGAGTGGCCGGTAATAATGGTTCCCTCCACCGAACAACCCCGAATCTCACCGCTCAGGTTGTCCTGTTTGTAGATGCTGCCCACCAGGCCCCCCACACTGGTCAGTCCGGTAATCTCCCCTCCGATGACCCGGCAGTTTTCTACCAGGCCTCCGGCATTTTCTCCAACCAGGGCAGCCACTTCATATTTTCCTTCAATCCGGGGGTTTTTCAGAGTGAGGTTTTTCACAATTCCGCCGCTGCCCATCCGGCCAATGAGACCTGCCCCCTTGCTGTTGGGCCAGGACACAGAAAGGTTCTCAATGGTGTGGCCCTGGCCGTCCAGAATTCCCCGAAAGGCAATGCCTTCCCACTGGGCGGCCTGGCTCTCCTCCTCTACCCCACCAATGGGGGAAAAATCCACCCCGGTCATATCCAGGTCGGCGGTGAGCCGATAGGTCACCTGGCTGTGGCTCTCATCTCCCGAGGCTACCAGCTGAGCCAACTGGACCAGCTGCTCAGGGGTGGAGATTTCCACCTCCAGCTGAACAATCCCACAGGAGTCAGGCAGCTGGGAGGGAGTCAAATCCTGAGAGCTTTGGGAGGAACTCTCCTGGGGCTCCTGGCTGGAGGACTGGGACTGGGTGGAAGCAGTGCTGCATCCGGTGAAAAGCAGCCCCGCTACTATAAGCAAAACCAAACACTTCATGGCAATTCTCTCTTTCCGTAACAAATCCGGCGGCCCAAAGGGCCGCCGCTTTCTACTCTTGTTCTGCATCCGCAACCCCAGGCTCTGAGGCCTCTGCCTGTGTGGAATCATCCCAACACAGGCGGGTGATGGTAGTGGGATAGGGATAGGGCACTCCCTGCCGGTCAAAGGCCTCCTTAATGGCCAGCCGCAGCCCCCGTTCCACTCCCCAGAACTCCAAAGCCTTTACTTTACAGGCCACGCCGATCTCCACCCCTACCGAGGTGAGATCGGTCACACCCCGCACAAAGGGCGGTTCCAGAATCTTTTCCGGATGGCTTTCGGCATACTGGCTGATGGCTTGCCGGATTACTTCCATAGCCTGCCGGGTATCAGCCTCATAGGGGACAACCACCTTGACCAGGGCCAGATTGGGACCCCGGGAGTAGTTGCTCACCCGGGAGATGGTTCCGTTGGGGATGATGACCTGTTCCCCCTGGAAGGTACGTATATAGGTGACCCGCATAGCGGTGGCCTCCACCGTTCCCTCCACATCGTCAATTTTTACATAGTCCCCAACCGAGAACTGATTCTCAAACATGAGAAAAAAACCGGTGATCACATCTTTAAAGAGGCTCTGGGCCCCAAGACCGATGGCAATACTGCCGATTCCAGCGGTAACCAACAGGCTTTTCATAGAATCCAGCAGTCCCACCTTGCCCAGTACCAACAGCGCCGCCACAAAGTAGACAAAATACCGGGCCACGCTGCGCAGCAGGGTCATTACCGTATTGACCCGGCGGCCCTGGAACTCAGACTGGTGATACCGGGGGTCCTCCATCACCTTGCGGGTGCCCTTGGAAATTAAATTGAGTACAATCCGGGCCAGGACAAAGATCACCACAATGGAAAACAGAATCCAAAGTAAATTGCCCCCCTGGGCGATCAAGGTGTCAAAGACCCGGCGGAAATGGCCGATAAACTGATCCCAAACACGAGCCGATGGACCAGCGGCATGGAATAAAATCATAACAGGCTCCTCTCTACAGTCGGGGCCAGCCATCAGGCCAGCCGGGGCTTACAGAGAATCTCATCAATTTTGGTATCCAAAATGCTGGAGGCATGAGAGGGGCGCAAAATCACCGCTGTATCCGCTCCATGTCCGGTACCTCCTATGGCGATAACCGGCTCCATATAACCGATGGCACCCCAATCCAGGGCCATGACGCTGATCTCTACACAAACCTTGACTCCCTGGCTGAACATCCGCAGGGTATAGGCCATCAGCTCGGTGGGGCCCACTCCGCTGAACTTCCGGGAAAAGGCCCGTTCCGCCCCGCTGAGCACATGGGTAGTGGTGACAACATCCACCCCCGCCTGGGTCAGCTGTTCCCGCAGCTCTTTGGGAAAAATCTGCTCCCCAGGGTTTTTAGAGCCGTTGACATTGGTTACCACTACAATATGTAATCCCTCAGTGCCGCAGTCCAGCAACGCCTGGGCAGTCTCACCGGTGCCGGAGGCCACCACAATGGTGGAAATGCCCCGTTCTCTGGCAGTTTTTACCGCCAGCTCCACTGTAGCTTTGGTATTTTCCTTTCCTGGCTGAGCAAAAATCATCCCTCATCATCCTTTCTAAACTGAGCCGGCCAAAAGGTCGGATATGAAACTTTTTTACTTTTTTATTTTACCACAGGCCTTGATTTTCCACAATACGCCTATTTGGATGTAAACAGATCTAACAAAAAACAGCCTTTTCCATTTGAAAAGGCTGTTTTTCTTTAGGACACTCCAACAGTGGGCCGACTAATAGATAAATACGGACAGCGCTACAAAAAATACCTGCAGTACCACCATAATCAAAAAGAGGGGGCCCATAAATTTATACCACTTATTAAGGGAGACTCCAATGAGGCCACATTCCAGGGAACAGGCAGTGGGCCAGAACATATCGGAGAATCCATCACCAAAGCAGTAGCACAGAATAGCGGTGTGGCGGCTGAGGCCTACAATATCCGCTACCGGAGCCATAATAGGGATGGTAATCATCGCCTGGCTGGATGACCCGGTTACAAAGAAATTGATGATATTCTGCAAAATCAGCATACCAATGGCTGAGAAAACCGGATTGGAAAAGGACAACAGGCTGGAAAGCCCATAGACCACCGTATCCGAGATCATGGCGTCCTTCATGGTAAGCAAAATACCCCGGGTAAAACCAATAACCAGAATAGAGGGTACCACACTGCGGGTAGAAGCAATAAAACTGTGACAGATCTGGGTGGGGCTATATCCTGCCACAAATCCGGTAATCACCATCATCATAAAGAACATGGCTGCAATTTCATTGATATACCAGCCCATTTCCATGGTACCATACAACAAAATACCAATGGTGACAAAAAACAGCAGCAGACAAATTTTATGCCGCAGGGTAAAAGGTTCCCCATCCTGCTTTCGTACCGGCGTTTCGCGGGTTTCCCCATAGAGGATGGATTTTGTGGGATCTTTCTTGATTTTTTTGGCGTATCGCATCACATACCAGATGGATGTGGTCTGGAAAACCAGAAAAATCACCACCCGGTATCCCAATCCCGAGTTGATGGGTACCTGGGCGATACCCTGGGCAATGCCCACCGAAAAGGGGTTGGTAAGGGCAGCGGCAAAACCAGTGGCCACTCCAATATAGACCACAGCGCCCCCTACCAGAGCGTCATAACCCAGAGCGATCATGATACCCACAAAAACCGGAACCAAGCCATAGGTCTCTTCAAAAATACCCAGGGTGGCCCCCAACAGACCAAAGAGCATCATACAGACCGGGATCATCAGATCTGTTCGGTCCCCCAGTTTTTTCACCAGAATTTCAATGGCGTGGTTTAAAGTTCCGTTTTCTGTCAGGATATAAACATAGGAATAAGCAAAAACAATGAGAAAGAGTATGTTGGAAGCATCCACATATCCTCTCTGTACCGAGAGGAAAATATCAAAGAAACCAGGCTGTTTTCCCTGAGTGTAGTGATAGGACTCAGGAACAACAACCATTTTCCCGCTGCTTTCGTCCAGCACATAATCATAGGAGCCAGCTGGAATCACATAGGTCAGCAATACTACGGTCAGCAGAATCATGGAGAGCAGCACATAGGTGTGAGGCATTTTAATGTTGGACAGCTTGTCTTTCCACTGGCGCAAAGCAAACAACTCCTCTCGGGCTGTCTTTAAAAGGCAGCCTGTCCCTCGATGAACACATGCTCAGCAGCCGCGCCGACAGCAAAAGGATGGTTGGTCCAGATAACCAGATCCGCGTCCAGACCTACTTTAATGTCACCCTTGCGGTCATCAATACCCAGCACCTGAGCCGGATTGATGGTAATGGCTTTCAGTCCCTCCAGCTCATCCAAGCCAGCCCCTACAGCCAAAGCCGCGTAGGTGGTCAGGAAATACAGAGGACTTACATCGTGGTCGGAAGTGATACAAACTTTGATACCCGCTTTATGAAGAACACCGGCGGTCTCAAAGGTTTTTCCCCAGGTTTCCTGTTTGGAACGGGGGGTAATGCCAGGGCCTACAATCACTGGATAATCAAACTGAGCCAGATAATCTGCCACTGGAATGGCATCGGTTCCATGAACAATGACCAAATCCAGATCGTACTCCCGGGCCAGACGAACAGCGGTGCAGATATCATCAGAACGATGGGCATGAATATGCACCGGCATCTTCTTTTCCAAAACCAAAAGCATATTTTCCATGCCCCGGTCCTTTTTAAAATAACTACCGCTGGCAGCCGCTTCCTCTTTGCTGCGGCGATACTCCTGGGCCTTTTCAATGCCAGCTCTAAACTGGTTGGCCACTCCCATGCGGGAAGCAAATCCGTATTTGGCCGATTTGGGGTTTTCTCCCAGGCTGCACTTCATAGCGGCATACCGGCGAACCAGCATATTGTCAGCCACCGAACCAGTCAGCCGGATTACAGAAGCTACCCCTCCGATTACCGCGTCGCTGCCAGGGCAGACACAAGCTGTGGTGACACCAGCCCGCACCGAGCTGTCCACCGCCCGGTCAAAGGGATAGATTCCATCCAGTACTTCCAGCTCTGGGGTAAACGGTCCCGAGTAGTCGCAGCAGTCATCCCCAATAGAGCCCATTCCCTCTTCGCTGATGCAGATGTGGGTGTGTGCGTCAATGAGGCCGGGGGTCACATATCTTCCAGTTGCATTGTAACATGTTTCACCAGATTTTGGAACCAATCCCTGGGCAATTTCAGAGATTTTTCCATTCTCCACCCGGATGTCACTTTCCACAAAACCGCCCTGCTCAAACAGCAGAACTTTCGCGTTTTGAATCAGCATACCATTACTCCTTTTTCTTGCAACATAATCCATAAATTTTCAAACAACAGCCAGATACAACAAGAAGGATATGGGTTCCCATATCCTTTTTGCTGTATTTTTTGCTGTATTTTCGACGAAATTAATAACCGATCGCCACAGCGAAGGTAATAAAGATAAATTCCAATACCAGGAAAATGCCAAACAACGGAGCGGCGAATTTGTACCACTTGTTAATGGGCACTCCCATCAAACCACAGCAGAGGGCACAACCAGTGGGCCAGAAGAAATCGGCGAAACCATTACCAAACTGGTAAGCCATAATAGCAATTTGTTTGCTCAGGCCAACCAACTCGGCGGTAGGCGCCATAATGGGCATAGTAATGGTGGCCTGGCTGGTGGAACCATTGATAAAGAATTTTACCAGATTCTGAATAATCAGCATACCATAGGCGGAAACATATTTGCTGGCGCCTTCCAACAGGGAAACCAGACCATATACAATGGTATCGGTAATATAACCCTGCTGCATAAGGATGGTAATACCTCTGGTGAAACCGACAATCAGCATGGAACCAACCATGGATTTAGTGGACTCAATAAAGGTTTTACAAATCTCGGTGGCGGAGTATCCGCTGAGGATACCAGCAGCTACCATAGCCATCAGGAAGAGCGAAGAGATCTCATCCACATACCAACCCAGGTTCAGTACCGCGTACATCAGGAAGCCGATAACGCCAAAGAACAATACCAGACAAGCTTTCTGCCGGCCGGTCATCTTGACATCTTTCAGGTCGTCCAGGGATTTACGCTCTACATCATCCAGAGAAACCCCATAAACCACAGATTTGGTGGGATCAGCCTTTACTTTGCGGGCATAGGCCATCAGATATATAATGGTTACCGCCTCAAAAACAATGAAGACCAGCCAACGCATCCACATACCGGAGTAGAGATCCACACCGGCAACATCCTGAGCCACCGCTACGTTATAGGGGTTGGTGGTACCGGCCGCGTAACCGATGGATACACCCAGGAAGATGGTGGCGCCGCCTACCAGGGCATCATAACCCAAAGCGATAAAAATACCTACAAAAATGGGGAACAAGCCATAGACTTCCTCATAGATGCCCATGGTGGAGGCCAGCAAGCCCAAAATCAGCATGGTGACAGGAATCAACAGCTGAACATTGTTTCCCACTTTTTTAACCATGGTACCCAGGGCCGCATCCATGGTTCCGTTTTTGGTAAGTACATATACGAATCCGTAGGCGAAGATAATCAGGAACATAATGTTGGCCGCTTCAACATATCCCTGTTCCAACGCCATAAACAGATCAAAGAATCCCGGTGCTTCCACATCAATGGTCTGGTAGGAACCGGGCACTACCACCATTTTCCCCGATACAGGGTCCTCTACCCGTTCATACTGACCGGCGGGAATGATGTGAGTCAAAATGAGCATCAACACCATAATGGAGACCAGTATCACATAGGTATGAGGCATTTTAAATTGCCGCTTTTTTTTACTTGTTTCCATAGATTTTTCTCCTTTTCACACATTTGCAAACTATGCCGACCGATATTATATAGATTGAAGTTACTTGAATGTCAATATGGAAAATGGTATAATTTTTTAAAAAAGTGAGGTGAAATCTGTATGGATCAACTGTTTTCCATTGGCGAGGTGGCCCGGCTACTGGAAATCCCCACAGCTACCCTGCGATTTTGGGAGGAGGAGGGGCTATTTTCCATACACAAAGATGAAAACCACTATCGCAGTTATACTGGCCGGGACCTGGTGGAAATCGCCGACGTAATGTTCCTGCGCAGCCTGGGCATCCCTGTGGCCAAGGTCAATACTATGATGTCCTGCTCGCTGGAAAATTATTCGGAACAGATCCTTTCGTTGCAGGAACAGCTGGCCCGAAAGGTTGCCAGATACCAAAAAATGCAGCAGCATGCCCAAATGCAGCTGGACAACCTGCGGGAAGCTCAGCGACTAAAAGAATCCGGCTTTTCTTTTGAACCAGTTCCCTTTTCCTGTGTGGAACCCTTTGACTACCGGGAAAAAGAAAAACTCATGCGGTATATCGAGAACCCCTCCTGCTATGTCCGGTACTGTGACACCTGGAATTTCCGCACCGAAACCCGGGGCATTATCGCCCTTTCAGATGATCCTGCCCGCCCTATGCTGTGGCGCAAAAAGTCCCCGGCCAAATTTCTCACCTTCCTCATCCGGGAAAAGGTGTTTGAGGACTACCGCAGCGATGTGCGGGATACGCTGGCCCAGATTCAGAAAAAATACCGCACTGGCGTTCTGCTGTCCCAATATCTGCTCACCGCCGGAGAAGACGGCAAACGGACTGACTATTTAAAAGGCTATGTAGAAATCATTGGCTGAGAAATTTTACATACAAAAACAGCCTTTCCCCGCCGGGAAAGGCTGTTTTTTTCCATTATTTCTGATCCCAAAGGGCAACGGTTTTGCCTTCCAGAATCTGGTTGGTGGTGCGCAAAGCGCACATCTTGCCGCACATGGAACAGGTGTGCCGGTCAGCGGGCGGGGTGCTTTCAAAATACCGTCTGGCTTTTTCCCCATCCATGGCCAGAGAGAACATCTCCTCCCAATCGGTGCGGCGGCGAGCGTCGCTCATCCGGTTGTCCCAATCCCGGGCGCCGGGAATCCCCTTGGCAATATCGGCGGCGTGAGCAGCGATTTTGCTGGCCATAATGCCCTCCCGCACATCGTCCAGGTCGGGCAGGCGCAAATGCTCAGCCGGGGTTACATAACAGAGGAAATCCGCTCCGTTGGCGGCGGCGATAGCCCCGCCGATAGCTGAGGTGATATGGTCATAGCCAGGGGCCACATCGGTGACAATGGGCCCCAGCACATAGAAGGGGGCGTTGTGACACAGCCGCTTTTGCAGCTTCATGTTGGCGGCAATCTCATCCATAGCCATGTGGCCGGGGCCTTCCACCATCACCTGTACATTCCGCTCCCAGGCCCGTTTGGTCAGATGGCCCAGTTCAATCAGCTCCCCAATCTGGCCGGCGTCGGTGCTGTCGGCGATACAGCCGGGACGCAGGGCATCCCCCAAACTGATGGTGACATCGTATTCCCGCAAAATGTCCAGCACCTGGTCGTAGTACTCATAAAAGGGGTTTTCATTGCCGGTCATAGCCATCCAGGCGAACAGCAGGGAACCACCCCGGGAGACGATATTGGTCAGCCGTCCCTCCCGGCGGAATCCCTCTACCGCCCGGCGGTTGATTCCCGCGTGGATGGTCATAAAGTCCACTCCCTCCTGGGCGTGGGCCTCGATCACCCGCAGGAAATCCTCAGCGGTGATGTCCACCAGTTCCTTTTCCAGATAGCCAATGGCGTCATACATGGGCACAGTGCCGATCATGGCAGGGGACTGGGCGATCAGCTTCTGTCGGAAGGTATTGGTCTTGCCGTAGTTGCTCAGGTCCATAATGGCCTCACAGCCACAGTCGATGGCCAGGCGCACCTTCTCCATCTCGGTGTCATAGTTCTGGCAGTCCCCGGAGATACCCAGGTTCACATTGATTTTGGTTCGAAGTCCCCCACCGATTCCTTCGGGGGAAAGAGAGGTATGGCGGATATTGGCGGGGATGGCAACCTGCCCCGACGCCACCAGCTCCCGAATCCGCTGGGGATCCATCTTTTCTTTTTGGGCCACAATCTCCATCTGTGGCGTAACAATACCGGCCTTGGCCGCTTCCATTTGGGTGTGATATTGCATTTGTCATTTCCTCCTTGGCTGTATTGGACTGTCTGTCTCCATCTCAGCCGCAAGGGGCAAAAAAGGCGCCCCGTAAAACGGGACGCCTGTTCCATTGTGTTGTTCAAATGGTTTGCTCCCTACCACGGTGTTAACCGACAGGTTCAAAGGGTCAGGCTCGAGGCCTTCTCAACCGTCTTATACGGTTCCCCTGCACGCTTTATAATAAAACGATTTGTTTTTCTTGTCAAGAAAAGGCCGCCCTCTGATCAGATCACCAGTCCCCCATTGGGGCTGATCACCTGGCCGGTGATAAAGCCGGCGTCCTGGGAAGCCAAAAACAAGATGGTTTTAGCCACCTGATCACAGCTTCCAATGATCCCCAAAGGTGTCTCCTCCCGCAGTTGGGCCAGGGCCTGTTCATCCAGCTGCTGGTTCATCTCGGTATCAATGACCCCCGGGGCCACACAGTTGACCCGTATCCCAGAGGGGCCCACCTCTTTGGCCAAAGCCTTGGTCAGAGCGATCACCGCTCCCTTGGTGGCCGAGTAATGAACCTCACAGGACCCTCCGGTTATCCCCCAGATGGAGGACAGATTGACAATACAGCCCTCATGGCGGCGGAGCATCCCAGGCAGCACCGCCTTGCAGCAGTGGTACACACCTTTTACATTTACATCAAACATCCGGTCCCAGTCATAGGGGGTGATGTCAGTAAACAGTTTTTGCTGGGCAATGGCGGCATTGTTGACCAAAACATCGATCTCTCCCAGGGAACGCTGTACCTCCTTGACCATCCGGTTTACCTGCTCCAAATCGGAGACATCGGCCCGAAAGTCCATAGCGGTTCCCCCCGCCGACCGGATTTCCTCCACCAAATGGTGGGCATGGGAAGCCGACAGGTTATAATTGACAGCCACCTGCCAGCCAGCCTGGGCAAATACCCGGGCGGTCTGGGCGCCAATCCCCCGGCTGGCGCCGGTAATTAAAACGGTTTTCATGGTATTTCCTTCTTTTTTTGGTTTTATTCCAGCCCCAGCATCCGGCTGAGCTCATGGATGACCCGGTTGTGACAGATTACAATAATTTTATCCCCGCTGAGGATCTGAGTATTACCACGAGGGATAATCAGTTCCCCATCCCGGGTGATAGAGACCAGTACCGATTCCTCCGGCAGACGCAGCTCACTGAGGCGAATGCCGTTTTTCTTAAATCCCTCGGGAATTTCCAGCTCGCTGAGGGAGGCCTCTCCCCGGTTGATGGAAAGCAGCTGCTTAATGGCCGAGGTATCCACCTCCCGCTCCAACAGCCGGGCAATGTTATCGGTACTGGAAATGGGAATATCCACCCCCAGACGTTTCATCACCTTGGCGTTCTTGGGATTGTTGACCCGGGCCACCGTCCGCTTTATCCCAAACCGGCGCTTGGCCAGCTGACAGGCAATCAGGTTGTCCTCATCCCGGCCAGTTACCCCAATCAGGGCGTCCGCCTGGCGGATTCCCGCGCTTTCCAGGGCCTCTACCGAGGTGCCGTCGGCACAGATTACCGGGATATCCAGGTCATTGGCTACCCGCAGACAGATCTCCTTCTTTTTCTCAATCAAAAATGGCGTATGGCCATGTTCCAACAATGTCTGGGTCAGGTAGTAGCCTACCTTGCCCCCACCTACTACAACTACCTGCATCTTGTTCTTCCTCTCCTTAGTCCACAACCTTGGCCACAATCAGCTTATCGGTATCATATACGGTGTAATCGGACACATTGGCCACCAGGGTGGTCTGCCCGTTTTCGTGGAGCACCCCGATAACAGCCTCCCCACTGGCCAGGGGGATCGACCGCATCTTCTCTCCATTGTACTGTTTGGGCACTTCCAGCAAAGCGAAAGACAGGGTGGAACTGCCCCAGGTGAGATGCTGCACCTCATCCCGGTTGGTGAGAATCGAGATCACCGAGTCAACCGTGAGATTGGTGGGACAGACAGTGGGCAAACCAAAGCTGGTAAAGACCTCTTCCCGCCGGGGGTCGTACACCCGGGCCAGCACCTTTTTTACCCCAAAAATTTCCTTGGCCATCTGGGAGACCATCAGGTTCATATTGTCGTCGCTGCTGGTGGCTACCAGAGCGTCGCAGCCCTGGATGCCGGCTTTTTTCAGCACATCCTGGTCAATGGGCACACCCGCTACGGTGATACCGGAAAAATCATTGCTGAGCAGCTGGAAGTTGTCCGGATTCCGATCCACAATCGAGACATCATGTCCTCTTTCAGACAAAATATTGGCCAAAGCGGAACCTACACTGCCGCAGCCAGTAATCAGAATATTCATCATTTACCACCTGTTATTCTACAAAGTGTTTTATAAATTCAGCCATAACAGTTTCATTATAACCCAGGCATCCAAAAATAAAAAGCCCCCTTGTGGGGGATTCTTATTTTTTCCTGGGGTCAAAGGGCCAGGTCCGCTGTTCCAGCTGGGCCAGCATCCGGCTTTTGTAGTGATATCTGGCCATCCGGACGCACCGGCCCAACAGGGGCCCGTTTGCCGCCCCCGCCACGACCCCCGCCAAAGGGATACCCTGGACAAATTTCAGCACCAAAAGGGCTTTGGCCAACAGCCGGGCCGTTTCCTCTATTAACTGGGGGAGCTGTTCCGGCTGCTCTCCCCTGCCCAGTCTCTCGCCACACCGGGCACAGCGGTCCATCCAGTCCTCCCGCTCCCCTTTGGGGGAAAAGGCGCAACAGAGTATCAGCAAAACAAAAGCCTTCTCTCCGGCGCTCTCGGCGGGGAATCCATACTCTGTCCCCGTTTGCTGGACGCTGTAAAGAAGCATCCCGGCAAAGACCGGCAGGTCGGGCAGACCAATGCCCAGAGCCCCTAAAGCGGCCCCCTGGGCCAACGCCAATCCGCTACCCAGCCAGCTTCTCTGTCCTGCCTTGCGGTCAAAGGCCCGCAGCGTCCCCTTTTTCAGTTCCTGTTCCAGCTGCCGCAGGTTTTGCTGGTAGCTCTCCCTGGCGCCCCGGCTGCCCGGAGGATTTTTTAAAGGGGAATGGGCACTTTCCATCAGAAAGGTAAGACAGCCGGCCAATGTGTCGGTCAAAAGCTTTTCCAACTGATCTGGAACCCGTTCCCTGATGGGAGAAAACAGCTTGCTGCCGGCCATTTCCCCGTCCAGCAGCCGAACCCTTTCCCGGTCCAGCTTCTCCCGCTCCCTCTGGAGCAGCTTATATTCCCGATACCGGCGATAGGCCGGATATTTTTCCTCCTTATACATAGCCGTACAGCCCCCGCACACTGACCTCTCCCGCGCTTACAGAGAAAACCCGTTCCCCCTGCTGGCAGACCAACTGTCCCTGGCTGTCCACCCCGGTACAAAAAGCGGTCTGGACACCTCCTGGGGTGTGCAGCGCCACCATCTTGCCCACGTTGGCGCAGAGCTGGGTATACCCAGGCAGCAAAGAGGCAAATCCCTCCCGCTGACACCGGTCCAGATTCTCTTCCAGATGGTTGAGAAAAGCGCAGATCCATCGCTCTTTCTCCGGCACCGGCAGGCCAGAAAGGGCAAAGGAGCTGCCATAGACAAGGCCCCGGCTGTCAAAATATCCCTGGTCCTGAAAGAGGTTGACACCAATGCCACAGACTGCCTGGAGGTTTTTTCCCTCCCCCCGGGCCTCGCACAGGATCCCCCCCAGCTTTTTCTCCTGATACAACAGGTCATTGGGCCACTTGAGAGAAAACGCCTCCCCGGTGAGAGCGCCTGCCGCCTGAGCCGCCGCCAAACCGGAAAGGAGCGGCAGCAGTGGGTAGATCTCCCCTGGGAAAGGCAGGCCAATCAGCACCGAAAGGGCCAAAGTTCCCTCCTGGCCTCCCTGCCACTGTTTGCCCATCCTGCCCCGTCCGGCAGTTTGACAGCTGGTGGCTACAGCGGTGCCGCAGCACAGCTGGGGGCCATGTTCCAGTAAAAAAGTATTGGTGGAGTCCACCGACTCCAGCCACAAGAAATTCCGCCCCAGCAGCCGGGTAGTCAGCCCACTCAGTTCCATTGTTCCGCCCCCTCAATGCGGCAATCCCGTACCTGTCCGCCCTCAATTTCCACCAGAGCGCAGGTGGCCCGGCCATGGGCATGCCCATGGCCCCCAATACTGCCGGGGTTTACAAACCAGATACCCTCCACATATTCCACATAGGGCTGGTGGGTATGCCCAAAAAACACCAGTTTGGCTTCCCGGGCTTTGGCTTCCCGCAACAGGTAGGCCAGACTCTGTTTGACCCCAAAGAGATGGCCATGGGTCATCCAGATTTTAACTCCCCGTAAAATCAGGGCGCTGGCAGCTTCCCCATCCCGGGTGGTGTCACAATTTCCCCGTACCGCCGCATATTCTAATTTGGGGTAGATATTTTTTAGTTCTTCCAGTTCCTCCAGCCCATCTCCCAAATGGAGCAGCAGTTGAAACTCTCCCCTGTGAGCTTCAACTAGGTCAATCAGGGCGGAAAGATCACCATGGCTGTCAGATACCGCTAAAATTTTCATGGCAGCCCCTCTTTTCCATAAAGTGTTTGTGGTACTAATCACTATTAATCTAACATAAAAATAGGGTAAATGGAATAGGTGGTGAGAAACTTGAACAACACACCCAATCTCTCAAACGACACCATTCAGCAAATGCTGAAAATGGCTGGAGAAAAAATGGGAACCGATCCGGTCAAACTGCGCCGGCAGCTGGAACAGGGGGCCTTTCAGGAGGCTCTGGGGAAAATCCCCTCCGGTCAATCGGCCCGGATTCAGCAGGTTCTAAATGACCCCAAGGCTTTGGAAGCTCTGCTCAACTCCCCCAAAGCCAAGCAGATGCTGCAAAATCTGATGGGAGGGAAATAACCCCATGGATGATCTTTCCGCCATGATCAGTGGGCTGCTCAACAGCAAAGAGGGAATGGCGCAGCTGCAAAATATGGCGGCGGCTTTGGGACTTACCCAAACAGGGGGACAGCAGACGGCCCAGTCCACCTCTACTGACGCTGACACATCCGGCGGCAACTCCGACTCCTCTCTGGCGGGACTGACTGCCCTGCTCTCCGGATTGTCCGGTCAGGGGACGGCACCCCCGCCTCAACCGTCCTCTCCGGTACTGGACCCTAAAACCCTCTCCCTGATTAAAGAAGCCTATACCATTTTCAACACCAGGGATAAAAACACCGAACTGCTGCTGGCTCTGAAGCCTCATTTCACTTCCCAGCGGCAGAAAAAGGTAGATGATGCCCTGCGGATTATGGGCCTCATTAAACTGTTGCCCCTCTTAAAAGAGAGCGGTATCCTGGGAAATTTACTGGGTGGTGAGAGCAAGTGAACTGGAACCGTTCCAACTACAGCCAACAGGATATGAACCAAATGCAGCAGGACGCTATCCGACGGGTGCGGGAAATGCAGAAACGGGCCAACGCCTCTTTGCAGCAGTCTAACCGGGAACAGGCCATTTCAGATCCCCCATCCCGCTCCCCAAAGGAATCCATGCCGGAAAACCACAGGGATACTTCCCTGGCTCCTGTATCTTCCCCCCAGCAGCCTGCCCCCCGGCAAAAGAACCCCTCTGGAGGGTTTTCCCTCAGCGGGATTCTGGACCAGTTGGGAATTCAGCAGGATCAGATTCTCATTTTGATCCTCATGTTTCTGCTATGGGGAGACGAGCGGGACAACACCTTGCTCCTTGCCCTGTTCTATCTTCTCTTTTAGCCAAATTTTGTCCTCTCCTTACCATTGGACAGGGAGGGGAGGCAAACCGATGCCGGTTTGCCTCCCCTCCCTGTTTGTCTGTGATCCAAAGGATCACCCCAAACCCAACAGCAGCCGGGCCAGCAGATACCCCATAGCCCCGCAAACAGGAAAGGTCACCAGCCAAACTGCCGCCATCTCTCCGGCAATGGACCAGTCCACCTTTTTGGGGTTTCGGGCCAACCCGGCTCCCAACAGAGCTGAGGCCTTGGTATGGGTAGTGCTTACCGGCAGCCCCAGCAGGGAGGCGCCCAGCAGGCAGACCGCTCCTCCCAGATCTGAGCAGCAGCCTGCCGCCTGGTCCAACCGCACCATTTTACGGCCCATCTTGTCGATGATTCTTCCGCCCCCCAACAGGGTACCTAACCCCATGGTGGCAGCACAGAGAAACACCACCGGCAGATGGCCCGCAAGAGGAATGGGGCCGGTGTGGTACTCCCCCTTGGTCAGCAGCTCCCCAATGACAAATACAGCGATAAACTTCTGCCCATCCTGGGCCCCATGGAGAAAAGCCATCACCCCACCACTGACCAGCTGGCCCCGCCGGAACCAGTGGGTGTGTTCCTCCAGGCGGCCCAGAGAAACCAGCCTCACCAACAGATACCCCAACAGAAAACCAACCAGGGTGGAGCCGGCCATCCCACCTAAAATCCCCCAAAAAGTTCCCAAGTTCATTCCTCTGCCCGGCGCCACCGCCAAGGCGGCGCCCCCCAGGGCGGCAATGAGGCTGTGACTTTCACTGGTGGGAATACCAAAGAGCCAGGCAGCTGTGGAGAATATTACAATGGAGGCCATGGCGCTGCAGAGAGCCAACAGGGAAGCGGTAGGGTCCCCGGTGCCAAAATCCACCAAGCTGGTAATGGTATCCGCCACCGAGGGGCAAAACAGGGTCATCACCCCCACCCCCGCCAGATTGCACAGGGCAGCCATCCCCACCGCCTGGGAATAGGTGAGTGTGCCGGTGGCCACCACACTGACAATGGCGTTTGGGGCATCGGTCCAGCCATTGACCAGGATCACCAGCAGAATCAGTCCAATGGTCAGCAGGGTCAAATTCATGGGGCAATTCCTCCTTTTCATCCCCGGGCAAAAAAGCCGGAAAACAAAAAACAGCGTATACAAAATGTATACGCTGTAAAGGAGCAAAAAAGGACAAAACTTTAGCCAAGCAGTCGGCTCTGAAGCAGCTCCAGGGTAGGATTGACAATGGCCACTACCAAAAGCAGCCAGCAGGTTACGGCAATGGCCAGATTGACCCAGCTGGGTTTCCCTGCGGTGAGAATTTCCCGCACCACCTCATCGTCATAGACAGGAGGACGGTTCTCGCATCCCATCTCATAGAGGGTCTCTTTGGTCACCTTCCAGAAATATTTGGGCAGATAGAATGCCCAGAAGAAGGAGATAAAGGTAGTGATCACCGATACCACGAAATCGTTGATGGCCATTCCGCCAATGTTAAGACCCTGCATACTCAGTGGGGTCAGCAGCAAATTGAGCACAAAGGAAAGCCCATAGATACTGCCCAGGGCCGCAAAAGACATGGCCCATCTGCCCCGGTAGGCCAGCCAAAAGCTGGGAAAAAAGAGGCCCAGGGGGCTGAAAGCCATCTTGCCCTGTTCCACCTTACGGAATTTGCCCAACATTTTATATCCCTTGCCCTCATACCAAAAGGCCTTGATATCCTCTTCCAGAAATCCTCCCAGTTTGGCTTCGGGAATACCCTGATTGGCCAGGCCCTCCGCCCGTTTGAGAATGGCCTGACGCCGTTCCTCCCACTCCTGCCGCAGGTCGGTCTCGGTCTCCTCCACCAGACGGCAGCCGCAGATCATGCATTTGTGAGAATTGGCGGCGATTTCCCGGCCGCACTGGGGACAGCGGATGGTCTCCTCAGGGACCTGGGCCTTCTGAGGCTCCTGCTGAGGCTTGGGCTCCGGCTGCCCTGTGGAAGCCTGGGGATTTTTCTTCACTGGTTTTTTCTCCTGACTCATTGGTCTGATTCCTCCATTTGCCGGACGGCCGCTTTATAGAGGTCGCCCCGTTTGTATCCCGTTTCCTTGGCAATCTGTTTGGCAGCTGTAGTGGCCGCCTCTCCCCCAGCCATCAGGGCCAGGGCACGCTCTACCGCCTGTTCAAAGGTGACAGTGGGTTCCTCCTGGGGTTTGGCTCCACTGAGCACCAGTACAAATTCTCCTCGGGGCGGTGTTTGCCGGTACCGCTCCAACGCCCCCGACAAGGTGGTGGGCCAAATTTCCTCATGGAGCTTGGTAAGTTCCCGGCAAATGACCAGCTCCCGGTCCCCCAATACCCCCAACATATCCTCCAGGGTGGTAACCAGCTTGTGGGGAGCCTCATAAAAAATCAGGGTACGGGTATCTTCCCGCACCAGATTCAGGTGCTCCATCCTCCCGGTGCGGTTGACGGTCAGAAACCCCTCAAAGGCGAACCGGCTGGTTGCCAGGCCGGAGGCCGCCAGGGCGGCTATTACCGCCGAGGGACCAGGCACCACCTCCACCGGGATTCCCCGCTGGTGGCAGAGATGGACCAGCACCTCTCCCGGATCGGAAATACAGGGCATTCCCGCGTCGGTTACAATGGCCCAGTGTTCCCCGCTCTGAATCCGATCGGCAATCCACTGGCTCTTTTCCTGTATATTATGCTCATGGTAGCTGACCATGGGCTTTTTAATTCCAAAATGATTGAGAAGCTTTAAGGTGACCCGGGTATCCTCGGCGGCAATATAGTCCGCCTGTTCCAGGGTTTGGACCCCTCGTGGGGACAGATCCCCCAAATTGCCGATGGGGGTGCCCACAATGGACAGTTTTGACATTGGCTCACATCTTTCCGTATATGGTCAGCAGTTCCCGGGAAAAGCCTTCCGGGCCCTCAATAATCAGCGGTGGTTCCACCTGTAAAAAAGGTTTGGCTCCCAGCTTGCCCTCGGCCAGAAACAGCCAGGGAGCGCTGTCTCCCCTCTGCTGTACCATACGCAGCCGCTTGGGTTCCAGCCGGCTGCGCCGCATGGCCTCCAATACATCCGCCAGCCGTTCCGGCCGCTGGCAGACACAGAACCGCCCGCCAAATTTTAACAGCCGGGCCGCCGCGGCGCAGACATCATAGATGGTACAGGCGGTCTCATGGCGGGCCAGCTGATCGCTGCCGCTTTCACTGAGAATCCCGGTATCCGCCGCCTTGTAGGGAGGATTGCAGGTCACCAGATCAAACTGTCCCGCCAAAGGCAGGGTCAGCTGGGTCAGGTCCCCCAAAACCGGCACAACCCGGTCTGCCAGGGCGTTTCGCTCTACTGTACACTCCAGCTGGGCGATGGCCTGAGGCTGAATTTCCACACAATAGGCCTGCCGGGGCCCCTGCTGCCGGTCCCGAAACCAAAGGAGAGCCACAATGCCGCAGCCGGTACACAGGTCACAGGCCAGATCTTTTCGGCGGACTTGTGCGAAATGGGAAAGGAGAAAGCTGTCGGTCCCAAATTTATGTTGGGGACTGACACAGATGGAAAGGGTATCCCCCAGAGGCTCAAAATGATGGGAAAACTCCACAGCGCCAACACCTTTTCGTTAGATTCCGACTTTTATGATACCATAAAACCCCCGGAAAGAAAAGCCGCCGGGGGAATTTTGCCCACGGCGTCACAGGAAACAATATAAAAAAGCGCCGGCTCCTCTGCCTTTTCACAACAGCAGAAAGAGCGGCGCCGGCTGAAATATTCCCTACAGCTTTATATAGTAAGCCTCAATCAGGCCACCCAACACCGAATGGCTGTGCTGGAATCCAAAACGAGAATAAAATTGGGCCGCGTTGTTGCCTTCGGAAACATCCACAAACAAATAACTGACTTCTGGCAGCTGCCGCAGCCAATCCATACCCCGCTGGGCCAGTTCCAGGCCAATCTTCTGCCCCCGGTACTGGGGCAGTACAAACAGGTTGTTGAGGGAACCAATTTTAACCGGTGTGGGCAACCAGTCAGGATAGAACCCCTGTACCTCTCCTGGTATATCCTTCCCCCAGCTGGGTCTCCAATTTTTATCTTCCTGGGTTACCAGGCTGGCCGCCGCGTACATGTACCCAACAGGACGTTCCCCGTCAAAGGCCACCAGAAGCAGCTTCTCCTGGGTACTCTCAAAGCTGGGCTTGAGACGGTTGTCATAACACATGCTCCCCAATATTTTCCGATGGGATTCCTCTTTGGCCATGGAGGCCTGATACTGCATCAATCCATCACAAAGTTCCCGACAGATCTCACTGCCCAAGGCAGTACAATCCCGAATTTCCAAACTGGTATTCTGATTCATAGATATATTTCCTTTCCAACCGTTTTCCTGTACAGGATACAGCCTTTTAAACGGCAGGGCAAGAATGTTACAAAAATCTTGAGCAGCTTAAAAATTCTTTAGTTTTGGAAGCTGCACTCCAAACACAGAGGCATCTCCCCTCTGGCCAGTTCCGAAGGAATGGTTCCATCGGCCCAGTCGGCAATGGCCAAAAGCAGAGGGATCGCCCTCTGGCCATAGGCAGTCAGCCGGTACTCCACCCGGGGAGGCACCTCGTTATATTGGCAGCGCTCCACCAGCCCATCCCGCACCAGTTCCCGCAAGGCATCAGACAGGGCAGTATCGGTGACATTGACCATCTCCTGGCGCAGCTGGCCATATCGCTGAGGCGTTTTACGGCAAGCCAGAACACAAAGGATTCTGCCCTTCCATTTGCCCCCCAACATGGCCAGACCCTTATCGATGGGGCTACGAATGGGAACCGGATTTTTCTTTTGGTACATACAGCCGCTCCTTTCTGTTTGAACAAAAAACGGCGTGCAGATAGCACGCCGTTTTTTTGTCGCGTTGTTTCTTCCCTTATTCAGCGGAAGGAGCGCCTACTGGACAAACGCCAGCGCAAGCGCCGCACTCAATGCAGGTACCTGCATCGATGACATATTTGCCGTCACCAGCAGAGATAGCGGATACAGGACATTCAGCCTCGCAAGCGCCACAGCAGATGCACTCGTCAGAAATTTTGTAAGCCATTTGTTACACCTCCCTCTTGGGTTGGATCTTTGCTTGTAATATGAATTATAAGTAATTCATCAAGAAAAAATACAGCAGCTCTACAAATTTTTATACATATTTACGTGGGGACAGCCCTGGATGGTGTATTCTTCTCCATCCAAAGAATATCCCAGCTGCTCATAAAAGGTACGGGCGCTGCTTTTGGCTGAGAGCTCAACGCGGGTTCCACCCACCTTGCGCACCTGGCTTTCCAGCTGCCCCATAATGCCAATACCCAGATGTTTGCCTCGATGGGGAGCCAATACCCCCACCCGTCCAATGTGATAAACGGTAGAGCCCGGATCGTGATAAGCACGTCCGGTGGCCACCGGGACGCCGTCCAGATAGGCGACCGCGTGGTAACCGGTCTGGTCATATTCATCATGGGTATCCACGTATCCTTCCTCCACCTCAATAATGGCGTGGCGGATGGCCGCGGCGTCGGGACAGTACTCCAGTCCCTGGATTACCTGATAAGTTGTCATACAGCATTTCTCCTGTCAATGATGATCTTCCACTACACCATTGCATGCTGCTTTTGGCTATTATTGTACCATAGTTTTCTGAAAAATCAATTGGTTTGTTTCCCGGCCGGACAAAAAACTTTGACCAAAAGGCAAAACTTAGCCCTCCAAATCTTTGAGGGCCTTGGCTTCCTCCCGGTCCACTTTAATCTGCCCATCCCGCAGCAGCTTAACCTCATCCCGGTGGAAAGCAGTTGGGGAAGCATCTCCCCGCTTCTCAAGACGCACCTTTAACATACCGGTGAGAAGATTCACTTCGGTGACTGTGCCCCGTCCCTCCTTGGTCAGGACCGAGGCGCCGGTTTTAGGGGTAATCCGCAGCAGGTCCTCATAGGCCTCCTGCTCATATTTCAGACAGCACATCAGCCGCCCGCAGGTGCCGGAAATCTTAGTGGGATTGAGGGAAAGCCCCTGTTCCTTGGCCATTTTGATGGAGACCGGCTGGAAATCCCCCAAAAAGGTGGCGCAGCAAAAAGGCTTGCCACAGATACCCAGCCCTCCCAGCATTTTGGCCTCATCCCGCACACCAATCTGCCGCAGCTCAATCCGGGTACGGAACACCGAGGCCAGATCCTTGACCAGTTCCCGGAAATCCACCCGCCCGTCGGCGGTAAAATAAAAGAGAATTTTATTGTTGTCAAAGGTATATTCCACGTCCACCAGCTTCATTTCCAGCTTGTGGTCGGCAATTTTCTTTAAACAGATATCAAAAGCCCGCTTCTCCTTTTCCCGGTTGTGCTCTACCTGGGCCAGATCCTCTGGGGTCGCTACCCGGATCATCTTCTTTAAGGGTTTGACAATTTCCTCATCGGGCACCTGCCGGTTGGACATGGCAACCTCTCCGCACTCAATACCCCGGGCAGTCTCCACAATGGCACGGGCACCCTTGGGCACAATCTGCCCATCGGGATCAAAGTAGTAGACCTTGCCTACATTTTTAAATCGTACACCAATTACTTCTGCCACAATTTTCCTCCTGGTTATAGGTATCAGGGAAAGCTCCCTGTTTTCTTCTCATTATCCGCCCCCTACCGCCGACTTAAGCCGGCTGCATAAAACAGCGGTCAAAAGGGTCAAGTTGCCATTCTGAGCCGCCTGGCAGGTGGTTTTCTCTATTATATCAGCCATTCTTGCCAGCTGCAACGGCGAAAATTCCGCCAAATTTTCTTCCCTGCCTGTCAAAGCCCGGCCAATCTGTTCCTTCATGGTCTCAAGCAGGGCCAAAAAACTCTCCCGGTCCTTTTCCCAGGGGGTCAGAGCGGCAGCCAGGGTAAACTCACTCTCCCGGGCCGCCATAACCAGCAGCTGCCGGCTTTTGGCCTGGATATTTTCCTCTCCCGCCTCCAACAGTTCCAAAGCCGCACCCAGCCAGCCCTGAGCACCCCGGGCCGCCTGAGCGATAGCCTGGGGAGACACCTGAGGACATCTCTCCTTTAAGGCGTTTTCAATCTCCCGGGAGCTGAGGGGTTCCATCTGGACAGTCTGCACCCGGGAAAGGATGGTGGGAAGCAAAGCCTGCCGGTTTTCGCAGAGGAGCAGAAACACACAGGTGGCGGGAGGCTCCTCCACCAGCTTAAGCAAGGCGTTTTGGGCCTGTACCGTCATATTCTGGGCTCCGCAGAGGATGAACACCTTGTAGGGGGACTCGTTTGGCAGCACATAGGCGGACAGTTTCAGCTGCCGGATCTGGTCGATGTGAAAGGAGCGGGCCCCCGACTCCTCCAAGCCATAAAAGACAATGTCAGGATGGAAATCCCCAGCCGCCTTGTGGCAGGAATTGCAGACCCCACAGGGGGGATTCTCCCCCTGGCAAAGCAGAGCCGCCGCCAAATAGCGAGCCAGGGTCTTTTTACCGCTGCCCCGGGGTCCTTCCAACAGCAGCGCATGGGGAAAACGCCCGTTGCCGGCTGCGGCCACGAGCGTTTGAATGGTACTATGATTGCCAAGGACAGAAAAAGCGCTCAAGGGGTTTGCCATGGATTACACCTTGTAGAACTGCTCTACATCCAGTACAAAGATGGTAGCGCCGCCCACCTTGACCTCAACAGGGAAGGAGGTGTACATACCCACTCCATAGGAAGCGGTAGAAGGCACCATCTGGGTGCGCTTTTTACTGTGCTCGCCAATAATCTGGATGGCCCGTTCCACCTTATCGTCATCGGTACCACAGATCAGGGTGGTGTTGCCGCTCATCAAAAAGCCACCGGTGGTGGCCAGCTTTGTGATGGAGTAATTGTTTTTGGTCAGCTCAGACTGAACTTTGGAGCTGTCATCATTGGAAACAATGGCAAGAATCAGTTTCATAAAAAGACCTCCTTTGATCTTTCACGAAAGAGGAAAACTCTTCCTTATTGTTATTTTAACACATTTACCTGACAAACTCCATAACTTTGGAGTAAATTTTTCACTTCCCTATCAATCCGCTCCCCTGGAACCACCAAAGGCACTCCCGGCGGGCAGCGGCGCACCAGCTGGGCGGCAATCCGGCCCTGGCTCTCCTCCAGGGAAACGGTCTCTCTGGGGGAAAACATGGCCTGCCGCAGGGGAACCTCCTGAACAGGGTGGGGCACCTGGCTGGGGCAGACCACCGGCTGACCGGGGCGGACACTGTCAATGAGCTGGACCACCCGGTTGATGTGCTCATCGGGGTTCTGGGGGGAGAACAGCAGGACACAGTAGCTTTCCGAAAGGTACTCCGGCTCGATGCCATATTGGGTCAGCAGACTGTCAAAGGCTGTCCGGGTATAGCCAATGGCGCCGAAGCCCAGAGCCAGCCGATTGGGGTCGGTTTTTCCCTGGGGCAGGGCAAAGCCTTTAGCCTGGGCCAGCCGTTTGAGCCAATCCACCACCTGGGCGGTTTTTCGCAGCTCCCGGGGGCCCTCCCCCTCCAGCCAGCTGAGGCAGAGGTCGGCGGAGAGCATAATCAGATAGCTGGGGCTGGTGGAACCAAAGAGGGCCATCTTCTCCTTGGCGGCAGGGACAAATTCCTCTCTGCCAATCTGAAGCAGGGCCCCTCCGGTGAGCACCGGCAAGGTTTTGTGAAGGGAGTCACAGCACAGGTCGGCCCCCAAATGGATGGGATGGAGGTTTTCCTCCCCAAAGGCCAGATGGGCCCCATGGGCATTGTCCACCAGCAGGGGAACCCCATGGCGGTGACAGACCTGGGCGATGGCTTCAATCTCTCCCAGCACCCCAAAGTAGTCGGGGGAGGTGAGATAGACCCCGGCAATATCCCCCTGGGCCTCCAGAGTCTCTTGGACCAGCTGGGGGGAAACGGTGCCAGGCAGTCCCTCCCCACTGGAACAGTCGGGATAGAGCCACACCGGCTCCAGCCCCAACAGGGCCATGGCGCTCACCGCCGAGGCGTGAACATTGCGGCCCAGCAGCACCTTTTTGCCCAGCGGCTGGATCAGAGCCAGCATGGTCTGGATACACAGGGTGCTGCCTCCGGCGCTGAGAAGGGTGGCCTGGGTGTGATAGAGACGGGTATATCGCTCCTCGGTGCGGGCAATGGGGCCGTCGGCCTCAAACAGGCTGTCGGCCCCTCTGATTTCGGTGATGTCATAGGGTGCCGCCTGGGCCAGAGGGTCCGGCAGCACTCCCTTGTGGCCCGGGGTGTGAAACCGGGCCATCTGGCGGGTGACATAGTCCTCCACCGCCTGATAGAGAGGGGTATCATACATGGTGGGTTCTCCTTTTGGGCGGCGGGATTACCCCCGCAGTTTCCGTTTCAGACGGCCCAGAGCCCCATGAAGGTTCAGGGCATGGTCCACCAGTTTGGCCTTGATGGGCTGGTAGGTGTAGTCAAACTCTCCGGCCAGCTCATCCACCTGGCCGTTAAAACCCCGTTTGAACCGGTAGAGGCCGTACATGTGGTTGGCCTCGTTGTCCAGCTCTCCCGAGATCCCCTGAAAATCATAAACAGTACAGCCAGTCTCCACCGCCCAGCGGATCATCTCCCACTGGATCAGGTAGTTGGGCATTACATTCCGGTAGACATTGTCCGACGCCCCGTAAACATAGCAGGTCTTGCCCGCGTAGTTGGTGGTCACCGCGCCGGCAATGGGCTGGTCCTGATAAAAGGCCATATACAGGCGCACATGGTCTCCCAGGGCTTCCAGCATCCGCTGAAAATAGACCTTGGGCCGGGTGTTGAAGCCATCCCGCTGACCGGTGGTCTGGTAGATCCGCATAAAGTCATCCAGGTACTCAGGGCCCACCACCCGGATCTCCACCCCTTTTTTCATGGCCACCCGCACATTGTACCGGGTTTTCTGGGTCAGATTGGCGAAGAGCTCCTCCTCAGAGCGGCCCTGGAGATAGAGCCGATAGTTAAACCGGGCCTGGATGGTCTCAAAGCCATCAGGGCCGTAAAAGCGGGTAAAGCCCATTTCCCGGGCAATGTCCAGAAATTCCTGGTCACTGGCCAGCACTTCCGGGTCCATTTTGTAGGCGTGGGCGTTGTGTTTTTTAGCCAGGGCGTCAATGCCCTGTTTCAGGTCGGCCAATACCTCCCGGTCATGGAGGTCGCACACCGGCCCTCTGGGGGAATAGAGAAAGGAGGTACCGATAAAGGGGATCTTCTGAACCAGTACCCCTACCGCTCCCCGGATGGCCCCGTCCGGACCCCGGGAGACCACCGCCTCATAGCCCCAGTTATTTTTTACCAGCCTCCACTGGGCGGACTGGGTAAAGCCCCCCATAGGATGGTGGGAGACAAATTCCTCATATTCTCCATACTGATTGGGTGTTAAAATCTCCAAAAAAGGGTCAACTCCTTTGATTCACAAGGTGCCAAAGCACCGGATACTGTCTATTGGGATATTGTATCACAGATTGCCACCAGTTAAAAGCGATCCCTGTCTAAAGCCGCCAGGATTTTTAAATTTCGCTGCAAAACCCCTTTGCCACGGTAGCCCAGGGCGTGGTGGGCCACAGCCTCCTCCAGGTTGTCCAGGGTCAGGGTTTCCAGCCGGCGGTGGTAAAACCCCTGTATGGGGGTGAGCACCGGATTCTGGTTGTGGGGGCAGCAGTCGGTGCATTTGTCACAGCCCCAGGCCATTCCTCCCTGGGCAATCTGTTCCTCCTCCCAGGAGGTCAGCTCCTTTTTCTTCTGGGTGATCTGGCTGCGGCACCGGGCTGTATCCACCCCCTGTCCGGTGAGGGCCCCTGTGGGACAGGCCCTGAGACAGGCCCCGCAGTCCAGGCAGCCTCCCGGCAGGGGGATATCAGAGGGCAGGACCAGGTTGGTGGCAATCTCTCCAATAAAACAGTAGGAGCCATACCGGAGGTGGATCAGCTGGCCGTTGCGGCCGATGACCCCAAGCCCCGCCTGCCAGGCCCCCGCTACCTCCCGAAAGGGGGAGGCGTCCACAAACCAGGCGAACCGGTTTTGAGGGTGGGCTTTTTCCAGGACTTCCACCCCGCCTTTGAGAATCTCCCCACAGTGGCTGTGGTAGTCGGGCACCACTGTATACCGGGAGACATTGCGCCCCGCCACCGGCCCGATATAGTAGGGAAACAGGCAGAAAAGCACCGACTGGCAATCCTGTGGCACCCGGGCGGCGCTGCGCACCGGCAGCAGAGGCAACAGCTTCTCATAGGAAGCCACTCCCACTGCCTCTACTCCCTGGGCGGCCAGGTATTTTTTCAGTTGTTCCATTTTCCCGTTCCACCTTCCAGCAGTGACTTTTTCGATTTTATTATTTTACCACAAACCAAAAAGAAAATCTGCCCTTGCATGGGAATTTCAGGGGGAGTATACTATCCTATGAAGTAAGCCATTGGCTTTACTGAAAATAACAGGAGGAAAAGAATATGAAAAAGATGGCCAAACTGTTGGCTGTGGCATTGGCATGGCTCTGAGCCTTTCGGTGCTGGCAGGCTGTTCCAGCGAGCCTACCTCATCCAATGACCAGTCCAGCTCATCTGAAGCTTCTCAACCTGAGAGTTCCTCTGAAGCTTCTGAACCCGAGAGCTCTTCTGAAGCTTCCCAGCCCGAGAGCTCCTCTGAGGCTTCTGAGCCTGAGAGTTCTTCTGAAGCTTCCCAGCCCGCTGGTGATGCCGCGGAAGGCACCGTCACCATAGACTCTGTCTCCTTTGTCCCCCCCGAGGAATTTGCTGCCGTTGAGGGAAGCGGCAACATGTGGCTGGCCCCTGACTATCCTACCGATGGTTCCAATGTCAATGTGTCGGTCAGCGCCAAGGACCCAACCTTCACCTCCCAGACTGCAACCAGCGAGATGTTTGAGGAGCTGATGGAACAGCAGTTCCAGAGCCAGTACCAGATGGAAGTGGACGTAACCATGGATGAGTTTGAGTACATCACAGTGGATGACACTCCTGCCGCCCGGATTGCTGTCTCCTATAGCTTGGCTGGCATTTCCATCCGCCAGTTGATGATTACGGTAGACGCTGATCAGACTTATACCTTTGCCTATACCCAAACTGGTGAAGCTGGCTGGTGGGATGCTTTTGAGGCTTCGGTGAAAACCATCCAAGTTGCTGATTAAAAATTCCTTGTACTTATAAAATTAGAACCGGAGGGAACGCAATAAAATGCGCCCCCTCCGGTTTTATTTTTGGTAGACATTTTCCAGCTAAAATAGTACAATAACCTCAAGGATAGGAAAATTTGTCCTGTTTGAGATTGGGGCATGGCTCTACCTCTCTAAAACAAGACAGGAGGCAAAAGGATGAAAAAGAAAATTCTGGCGGTGCTGCTGACCGCCCTGATGCTGGCCAGCTGCGGCCAAAAAGCTGTCCCCTCCTCCTCGGTGTCCGTTTCTTCGGCGCCCCTCTCCCAGGAACAGCTGGATATCCAGGCAGCCCTGGCCAAGTGGGAAAACACCCAGGAATCCTCCCGGGAAACCGCTCTGCTGGACCAAAAGGTCTCTCTTACCAGCCAGGACTTCTCTCTTTTTTTGCAGGCTTTGGAGGGCCCGGTCAGCTACCCTTATGAGGAATATTTCCAGCTCTCCCAGGCCTATGAGCGGTATCTGGCCCTAGGCGATTGGAAGCGGCCGGGGGAAAATCAGGTTCTTACCGAAGAACCCCTTACCGCCGACCGGCTTTATGAGCTGGTAAAAGGCAACAACCAGACCCACCGGGAAACCAACAATATTATCACCAGCGGCTACTACTACAGCGACCTGGAGGAGGAATACCTCCAGTGGGCCTGCCAGGTGATCTGTGACACAGTCAATGGAGAACTGGAACGGTGGGATTTTGGCCCTCGTCTGGCCTGTATCGATCAAAACCTGGCCGATCTGGCCATCTTTAAAAATGATATGGGCTTTCAAAACGCCACCTATACCAACGAGGGGGTTATGACCCTACAGCCCGCCTTTATTGAAAGCATGATCGCCATTTCGGACAACGATCTGGCCAGCCACCTGACGGTGACTCACGAGGTGGAGCACCTGCTGCAAAAGCTGCCCAACCAGGGGTATGAGGCTCTGGGAGTGGACCGGTCCTATGGTTTTTGCTACTGGTGGGATGACCTGCCGGTCAACTCCCTGTACAACTCCTGGTTTGCCGAGGCTTCGGCAGAGCGGCTGGCAGCCCTGTTCTATGACACCCAGCCCACCACCTACGCCGCCATGCTGGGCTATCTGGACAGCCTGTGTCAAATGGCACTGCCCCTGGACATCCAACCGGAAGAAATCCCCCGGCTGAGCCAACAGCCCCACCTGGAGACGGTATTTTCCCTCTTCGGCAGAGAGACACCACAAGAACAGCTGGAATTTTTAAAGCTTCTCTACGCCATCCAGATTATCCAGCAGGAGCCGGCGGACTTTTGGGAACACTATACCTCCCTCACCGGCCGGGAAAAAAGCGAGGCGGAAAACGTAGCCATCAAACGGCAGGTGAAAGCTGCCGCCTGTCTCACTATGAGCCGGATCTACTACGAGAACCTTGCCCGGCGTCTGGCCCAGGAGGAGCTGACCCTGCGGGAACTCTTCTACCTGGTATCGGTGTGGGAATTTGACCTGAACATGCATCTCATCTATGAGGACGAGACCCGCATAGAGGACAACGCCCCTTTTTTCACAGGGTATCTGGCCATGCAGGAGCCCTTCTGGCAGCTGGTGGCCAGCAAGGCGGGCTGTTCCCAGGAGGAGCTGGAAGAGCTCTACACCGCCAGCCACTGCCGCCTGCGGATACCCAAACGGAGCCTGCTGTATGGGGATGAAATCTGGGACGGACTGGAAATTGCCGGCCTGAGCCAAGAAGCCAATGATTTTCTGGATTCCTACTATCAAAATACCAGCGCTTCCAAAACAGTGACCGTTGCCCAGGCGGCGGAGATTTTACAAAAACCATAAAGGAAAAGGGGTTATAACCATGAAACGATTTTCCATACTGCTTCTGGCTCTGACAGTGGCTCTCAGTACAACCGCCTGCGGCCAAAAGCCCTCCGGCTCACCCTCTGGAAGTGAAACTTCCTCTGAAAGCTCCGGCAGCCAGGCTTCCCAGACCCAGGAGAAACTTTACCTGCTGGAATACACCAAAACCACTCAGGTTTCTGGGGCGGTACAGTCTGTCTATCGGGAGGTAACCACCTATACCCAGGGAGGCCTGGAAGCTGAGACTATCAGCTATGAGGATGACACGGTTACCTACCGGACAGTGAGCCGGTATGACCAGGACGGCAACACCATCGAGTACATCGCCTATGACGGCAGCGGCCAACAGGTGACCTGGTGGACCAGTGAGTACGACAGCCAGGGCAACAAGTATAAAACGGTCAGCTACGATCCAGACGGAGAGGTAGAAGGAATCAAAGAGTGGGTTTATGATGAAAAGGGCAATCTGCTGGAAGAGATCATTGACGGCCAGATCTATTACACCCATGAATACGACAGCAACGGCAAGGAGATTCTGGCTACCCACTACAACCAGGACGGCTCGGTGGACTATCTGAATACCTACCGGTTCCAGCGGGATGAGGACGGCAATGTCACCGCCCGGATTGCCTTTGAGAAGGACGGTTCCGAAAGCCTGGACAAACCCACCCAATATGAATACAACGATCAGGGCAATGAAATCCGGCGAACCTCCTTTGACAGCGCAGGCAACCCCTCTGAGATTCAGGAGAGCGCCTATGACCAGAATGGCAACCTGCTGGAAGTTTACCAGGTGTCCCCCACCACCGGCGCCACAACTCTGGTCTCCTCCTACCAGTACAACGACCAGGGCAAACGGACCAAAGCGGTTAACTATCAAAACGGCCAGATACAGAACCAGTTTACCTATACCTATGACGAGGCCGGCAACCAAACCCAGGAGGTTTTCAGCGATGGGGAGGGCACCGTCCTCCAGGAAACCCAGCGCACCTTTGACCAACAGGGCAATCCCCTCACCAAGGTATTCAAAAACCTGGAGCTGGAACAGGTCATCACCGAAGAATACATCTACGGACCTTGTGAGAAATAAGAAAAAAGCGCTTCCTCATGGGAGACACTTCATAGAGAGGTCGTCTCCCCAAAAATATAAAGGAATCATGTATATGAATAATGAATATGATAATGAAAAGTTTTTTAAGCAATATGCGGAGATGGCGCGCAGTCAAAAAGGATTAACTGCCGCCGGAGAATGGCATCAATTAAAGCCTTTATTTCCCCAGCTTAAAGGGAAAAAAGTTCTAGATTTGGGATGCGGCTATGGATGGCATTGTAAATTTGCAATAGAACAGGGAGCTAAACAGGTGTTGGGGATAGACCTAAGCCAAAAAATGATTGAAGAAGCCCAAAAGAGGAACCCTGACAAGGATATCAAATATTGTGTTTGTGGTATTGAAGAATATAACTATCCAAAAAACACCTGGGATTGTGTTATTTCCAATTTGGCTTTGCATTATATAGACGATCTGGACCAAATATTTAAAAAGGTGTATGAAACACTGACAGCGGATGGCGTATTTCTTTTTAACATCGAACATCCGGTTTTTACTGCAGGTGTCGGGCAAGATTGGTTTTATACAAATGATGGCAAACCGCAACATTGGCCCATTGACAATTACTTTATCCCCGGAAAAAGAAATACACATTTTTTAGGTTGTAACGTTATAAAATATCACCATTCCCTTACACAAATTCTGATGGGTTTATTGAACAATGGTTTTGAAATAAAAGCTGTAGAGGAAGCACAGCCTCCTGAGGAAATGCTCAATATTCCCGGTATGAAAGATGAACTTCGGCGTCCAATGATGTTACTTGTGAAAGCAGTCGCAAGGAAAAATTAAATATACCGACAAAACTTTGGGGCACCTTCTATAAAGAAGGTGCCCCAAAAGCGATCATTTTAAATTTTTACTGATTGACCTTGACCATTTTCCACCGTCCGGAGCGGTACCGAAGATGTACCAAAGTGGTACGGAGAACCTGATCGCAAACCAGAGCGATCCAGGCGCCCTCCAATCCCCAGTGGAACACATAAATGGCCAGGATAGCCATACCGGGACGAACCAATAGTACTGTGACAAAGGTAATGGCAGCGGTTACCTTGGTATCGCCCGCCCCTCGCAGCGCACCAGCTAAAATAAACTGAGAGGCCTGGAAAGGCTGAACCAGCGCCACAAATTTTAAAATCCTGGCGCCCTGGGCAATGACCACAGGATCATCAGAGTAAAGCCCTACAATCTGTTTGGAGAACAAAAAGAAGGTAATGGCAATTACCGCTGACACCACCATACCAATCCGGCTGGTACGGCTGCTGTAGGCCTGTGCCATATCCGGTCGTTTCTTGCCCAGACTCTGACCGGTCAGGGAGGTGGCGGACACTGCGAAAGCCTGGCCGTTCATAAAGGACAGGGACTGGATATTCATACAGACCTGATGGGTAGCGAAAGCCACTGTACCCAGGCTGGCCACCGTTTTGGAATATGTAATAATACCTGCCCGCATAACCAGCTGTTCAATCATGGCAGGGATACCGATGTTTGTAATGTTGCCAATGGCTTTAAAGTCCGGTTTAAAGCTGTCCCTCATGCGTAAATGCAGGTACTGCTTTCCATTCATCAGGCTGTAAAAAGCCAATACAAAGGCGACGCACTGGCCAATTACAGTAGCCAGAGAAGCACCCGCTACTTCCATGCGGGGCATACCAAAGTTGCCGTAAATGAGCATGTAGTTAAAGACTACATTGACCAGGTTGGCAATCAGGTTGTATTCCATGGCCGTACGGGAATTACCCACTCCCCGCAAGGTAGCGGTAGCGGTAGTGGTCAGCGCCATAAATACAAAACCCATCATCTGAATTTGCAGATAGGCGGTACCTCCCGCCAGGGTTTGGGCATCGGCAGCTCCCATAAACCGAACCAACGGTTCTGCAAAAATGTATCCTATAATGGAAGCCAACATGGAAAATACAAAGGTCAGCAGCATCGACTGACGCAGTATTTCATTGGCTTTTTCCCGCATATCGGCCCCTTTATATCGGGCTACCATGGCGGTGGCACCTACATTCAGGGCCTGAAATACGGTCATCATCAAAAACTTTGGCTGAGTGGTAAGGCCTACCGCTGAAATCGCCCAGGGCCCCAGCCGGCCTACCATCATAAGGTCCACCATAGAAGCCAATTGGGTCAGGGTCAGCTCTACCATGGAGGGCCAGGCAATCCGAATGATATCGCTGTATAACATTTTAGAGGTAACACCTGATGGAAGATGACGAGTCACCCGTTCTTTTTTACCATGGCTATCTTCATCATCATTGCCCACTTCCACCAAATCCAGAGCCATCTGCGCTGTAGCTGGTACAGCTACAGGTTCCGGAGGTTCCTGGGCCGCTTCCTCAGGCGATTGGTCCGGCTCTGCCAGCCACTCTCCTTCCAGCTCCTCCAATTCCTGTAACGGTTCTTGTTGTTTTTTCATACGCAACCGGAAGAAAATCCTTCCAGCTTTCTTCCCACCTTTCTCCTCTTTTGGTTACCGCAAGATGTCTCACCTCTTCATCTTACTTCTGTTTGCTTAACTAAAGTCTATCATGTTTATAGGAAAAAATCAACAAAACCATTTTCTGTTTGTGGATAACTGTGGAAATGATGCAGATGGCTTTTGGTGAGATTGTATCCAACCTATAAATAATTTGTAAAATCCGCTTTCCC
>CALXEL010000093.1 GCA_944387315.1 uncultured Clostridia bacterium | reverse complement strand
TGGTGGATGGAAATAACCGTTTGTGTGAATTGGGACTCATTGAGGAAATTACAAAAATTGAGCTGGTTTGCCAGGTATTTCTTGGCATTGGGTTTTCCCACAACACCTATACCGCCAAACACTTTGCCGATCTGGCCAAACGCCACGCCCGTACCTATGGGTTCAGCTGTGCCTATTTGGTGGATGAAACCCAGCGGGTAGTGGGACCTATAACAGGTACCCGAAAACTGGATCGAACCAACCCGGAAAAGGATTTTTCCACCATTGCCCAGCGCTGTAAGGTAAGCGCGCAGATCATCAGTAAAATTGATGGGATTTTGCGGCAGAACGGGTTGGAGTACACCACGCCCCGGGAGCTGGCCCGGCTCTATGGAGGAAATGAGCGCAATGTCCTGCGGATTTTGGACAAATTGGAGCAGGCGGGATATGTTCGGGTTGTGGGAAAGGAACAGAAAGGTCAGGCTGGCAGGCCCAGCCGGATTATACAGATTCACTTTGGATTGGAGTGATACAGATTGAAGATTGTGTTATCCCAAAAAGAACAGGGAATCCTCGGCCTGGTAGGCCATGTGGGTGTAGGTCATGCCCACAGTTTAGGGGGAATTGTACAAGATGATTCGGCGGGCTTTGCCGCGGTAGGCAGCTTGCTGCGGGAGGCTTTGCAGGTGGATACCACCATTGCCTCGGCAGTGGGGAATCCTGAGACCGGTGTGGTGGAGGTGACCACCCAGGCAGGGGGAATTGGCCGGGCCTTTGCCGCCCGGGGTATTACCCCAGCGGAAAGCCAGCTGATGGAGCGAGCCAAAGGGTTGGATGGCCTCCTGTGCCAGAGGGCAGCGGTCACTGTTATGGGCCGCATTTATGGCCAGGGAGCCGGAGAGGCGGCCTGCGCACTGGAGACCGCTATCGCCCTGGCAGTGGTAAACAGTATGGCTCAGGGGTCCCATGGACGCCTAAAGGTGCAAGATTGCGCCCTGCCTGATCGGGATGACTGTGTCCTGGCCGGGGTAATTGAGATAGATGGCCTGCCGGTATCGGTGATGCTGGTGGTAAACGCCACCCAGGGAGGAATTGGCCCTGATGAGGATTACGAGGGCAATGTGATGCTGGGGGAGAAATACCAGGCCATGACCCAGGTGGGGCTTCACACCCTGCCCACCATTGTGGTGGAAAGCAAATTTTATCGGGCAGACTGGTCGGGGGCCATTACCCGGCCCTGTATGGTGGTCCGCAGCCAAAAGGATTTGGACGACACCCAGCTGGGGGAGGTTCTCAGCCAGGCTCTTCGGGACCTGGAGGTGGAATACCAGTACCGGCAGGATGCTATGCCTTCGGTGCCCGGCAGCTTACAGCAGGCCACCCGTCAGGTGGCCGAGCAGATTATCCAGCTGGCCCGTCAGCTGGGAGAGGCCCAAACCGCTCTGGAAAAGGTGCGGTTGACCGCTCAGCTCAACCGCCTGGTCAGCGAGGACGCCGGTGGTGTAACCTTTATGAGCAACCGTTTAAATGAAAGAGTTCGGGGCGCGGGGCTGGAGCCCCACACCGGAGCGGTTCTCTCTCTGTTGGTGACAGAGAAAGAGAGGAACTTTTGGAAGATCCCGCTGCTGACTCAGGAGGATTTGATTCTTTACCAAAGGGTATTGGTCCAGGCGGTGAAGCTTTTCGCCCAGAAGTAAAAAAAGGACAGGCTTTTAGCCTGTCCTTTTTTGGGGCCGCTTATTTTTTACGAGATTTGGTGAAACTGAGAATCGCGGTCAGGGCTCCGCCCAGCGCGGCAGTCAAAGGAGCCAGAATACCGGGGTCGGAGGTGTTGGGGTTGTGGGGCTTTCCACCGGACTCAGAGGAAGAATCCTCCTCTGGCTGAGAAGGGGACTGGGGCTGAGAGGCATTGTCATCGTCGTCGTCAGATTCCAGTCCGTCGGTCCAGTTGGAGCCAGTGTCCTCACCGGAGCCGGTGTTGCCGTTTCCAGAGCCACTGTTTCCAGAACCACCATTACCGGTGCCGCCGTTTCCGCCAGAACCAGTATCTCCATTGCCATTGTCTGTTCCGTCACCGTCGCCATCACCATCTCCACCGGGAGGGGTTACGGGAGGCTGATTCTGCTCCTCATCGGCGGTGAGAACGGTGTCCAGGGCCGCAATACCCTCCTGGGTCTGCTGCTGAGCCTGCTGGCTGTCGGCAGAGCCCTCGATGGCGGCGATGGCGGCGTCTCTGGCAGCGATCAGAGCCTGCTGTCCCTGCTGGGAGTACTGGCTCAGGTCCAAGGTGCTGTAATGGAACTGTACCGAGTATACAGCGGCGCTTTTAGCTTCTGCCAGCTGCAGGTGGCTGTTCAGATTGCCTTCCACCTGCTGGGACAGATAGGCCTGTACCTGAGGATCCAGCTCCTCATAGCTCCGCAGAGCGGCAGTCAGCGCGTCTCTGTGGGTGGACTGTACCTGGGTGGTAGCCAGGGTGTCCAGTCCTTCCAGAGCAGCCAGCCACTGGGCTCCGGTACGCAGGTCCTCCAGGTTTTCCAGGGTGGTGAGCAGCTGCTCCTGCACTCCTACCGCCATTTCATAGGCGATGGTTTCCTCCAGGCCGGTGGAGTCGGCCAGGGCCTGGATTTCCGCTGCGGCCAGGGCGTCAGCAGCCTGGGTGGCAGCAGTCTCGGCCTGGGCAGAGGTGAGGCTTTTCTCCTGAACCTTGTCCAGAATGGCCTGGTGGGTATCCTCCCAGTCCTGTTTGAGCTGATCCATCCGCTCCTGATAGGTGGGAACCTGCTCCATCTGGGTCTTGGTCTCATCCAGAATCGACTGCATCAGAGAGGTGTCGCTGTCCTCAGCGGTAATCTGATCCTGGCCATCCTGATAGAGGGCTACAATGGCCTGCCAGTCCTGGGGAGCGTAGTCGCTGTTGTTATACTGGCCGAAGCTTTCATCCAGCTGCTGCAAATAGGGACGCTGGGTCTCCTCAGGAGTCAGCTTCCAGATGGCGTAGAGGGTTACGGTCTCCCCCTGCTGGGTGCCCAGGTAGTTAACCGAGCTGCCCTCAGGGAATACCACTGGGCCATCGCTCTGGGTCGCCCAACCGGCAAATTCGAACCGGCTGTTTTCAAACTCCATGGCCGACAGGGTAACGCTTTCCCCATAGGTAGCGGAAGTGCTGTCCATACTGCCGGTGGCCTCGTCATGGTTTTTGTCATACTGAATGGTGTATTCTACCGGGGTCCACTGGGCATACAGGGTAATGGACTGGCCCAGATACCGGCCCGCCAGATTTTCTACCTGCTGGCCATCGGTGTAGGAGGTTCCCCGCCCGTTGGGAGCGGTATTCCAACCCGAGAAGGTATAGCCGGTACGGCTGAAGGTGTTGGATGTGAGGGAAAGCTGCTGGTCATAGGTTCCGCTCTGGGAGGGCATGGAACCTTTTCCGCCGTTGGCGGAGAAATGAATGGAATAGGTGTTGGCTTCCCGCTTGCCGTAGAGGGTTTGCCCCTGGGCAGAGATGGGCTCGGTAACCGCCTGCTGGTGGGATTCATCCCCATACCATCCAATCAGGTCATAACCTTTCTGGGGCTTCTGAGGGGAGATCCGCTCCAAAGCGATGGTATACCCTTCCAGGTTGGGCAGCTGCAACTGGGTCAGCAGATTGTTCTCCGCCCAGAATCCGCCTACATTGATTTTGCCGTTCTGGCTCAGGTTAAGGGAGGCAAGCTTGTTATAGCTTACGTTTAAGTACTCCAGATTGGACAGTGCGGTCACATCCAACTGGGTCAGCTGATTGTCAAACAGATCCAGCAAGGTCAGCTTACTGTTCTGTCCCAGTGTTACGTTGGCCAGCTGATTGTAACCGGCATAGACGGTTTCCAGTTGGGTATTGGAAGCCAAATTCAATTGAGTCAGCCGGTTGTACTCGGTGTACAGATATTTTAAGTTGGGCTGTCCGGACAGGTCCAGGCTGTCCAGCTGATTGTAAGAACAGTAGAGGTATTCCAACTGGGTGTTGGCGTTCAGATCCAGCTCGGTGAGCAGATGGTTGGAAACCGAGAGCACCTCCAAAGCGGTAAAGTGCTCAATTCCCTTTAAGCTGGAAGCCTGGGCGCCGCTGTTGCGGGGGAAATACAGCTTCTGAATACCGGCAAGTTCCTGAGCGCTGAGGAAGCCATCGCTTCCCACCCCGCCAAGGTTCTGGGGGCTGGAAACCCAGGCCCGAAAGACCGGATCGGGGAAGGTGAGTTCGTTGATGGGAACATCCCCCCGAACCGATTGGGCAAAGGTGACAGGCATAAAGGTGTGGGCCGCCACAAGTGCCGAGAGACAAAATACCGACAATTGTTTTACTTTTTTCGCAGACAAACAGATCCTCCTTTATTTTGTAGTTGCTGTCCACCTTTGGGGGACAGCAACTAGAAGTATATCGGAAAAATAGCTGTCTGTTCAATCTGTAAATATTGGCATATACTTGGGAGAAATTTGGAAAACAATTGCCGATAAAAGACAGTAAAAATGCCCTCTCCCACTGGAGAGGACATTTTTTATCATTTGTCTATGAGAATGGTGGTAAAGTAACTGGGATTTCCCCCATCATCTTCCAGATGTGGACAGATTTCCTGGTCAGGCAGGCCGCAGTTTTTCACCATGGAAGCCCGCTGGATCAGTCCCTTCCCAGTCAGCAGCTCCTTGACCTGGGGCAGGGAGGAGCCTGGCTTCATAAGTACCTTGGTGCCCGGCAGCTCCAACGCCTCTTCCAGGCAGTCATACCCGGCGGGGATAATCTGCAAAGGCTGGTCGATGGTGGTGAGGCTCTGTTTGAGGACAGCGGCCACAGCACAAAAGCTGGGCACCCCTGGAACGATCTCCACTGGGTATCCTTTGGCAAGGATTCCTTTCATAATATAGCCAAAGGTGGAAAAAATGGAGATATCCCCCAGGTTGATGAGAGCCACATCCTGTCCCTGGGTTAAGGGAACTGTTAAAACCTTGATTAGTTTCTGGTGGCGTTCTGCCCGCTGGGCGGGGTCCCGGGACATGGTGAAAGGCAGGGGAAGAAGCTCCTTATCCGACAGGTCCACCACCTGACGTACAATATCCAGGGCCAGATTGGGATGGGGGCCATGGGTTTTGGGAGCCGCCAGAATGGGGCAGCGGCGGATGGTTTCCACCGCCTTTAAGGTGAGCAGTTGAGGATCTCCCGGGCCAATGCTGACCCCATACAATGTTCCATATGCCATATGTCATTCCTCCATTATGCTGGCCAGGTGGTCCAGATAAATATCCTGTACCTGAGGGTATTCTCCCAACCCTTTCATGACCACCCGAACTGGGATTCCCGCCCGGGCAAAGTGGTTTTTCCAGCTGTCTTCCTCCTCGCCGGCCAGATCGTTTTTGGCGTGATCTCCGGCCACCAGCATAAAGGGAGCCAGTACCGCTTTGGTATATCCCTGTTTTTTAATCTGTTCCAATACTGTGTCGATTCCATTGGGATAGGCTTCCACCGTGCCCATAAAAATTTGAGGATAGCCCTGTTCCTTATACATATAGTCCATAGCCGCGTAGGCGGTGTTGGCGAAGTGATTGGTACCATGGCCCATCCAGACCAGACATTCCTTTGGCTCCAAAGAGAAATTTTTCCCCGACCAGTGGACCATAGCCATCATATCCTGGGTGGTAGCCAGCAAGGGTTGTCCCACCCGCAGACGCCGGAATTTCCCCTGGGCTTGGCTGGCTGCCCCAGTCACCTTTTCAAACTCTTCCCCGGGGATGATGTGGGTGGGCTGGATGTAGACCTCCTCTACCCCATCCTGTGCCAACTGGTCCAGGGCCTGCTGTACAGTGGGGATCTCAATCCCACGTTTTGCCAGGGCCTTGATAATAAAATTGCTGGTAAAGGCCCGTACCACCAAAAACCCAGGATAGGCCTTCCGGATTCGCTCCTCCAAAGGGGCGATGTTCTGCTGTCTGGCATCGTCATAGCTGGTGCCGAAACTTGCCACAAGAATTGCCTTTTTTTTCATCTGTTTCCCTTCCTGTCCGTAGATTGTAACATTGGCCGGAACCTGTTAAAAAGGCCCCGGCCTGGAGGGCCGGGGCCTGATTCGCAGAAAGGGGACTTTCTTGGAATCCGCACCGCGTCTCCATCGCTCGTAGAGATGCCGGTTAAGGTTGGCGGAAGTATTCTGACTTAAGTCTCAAACGCTTGGAAACGCCTTCCCGTATAACAGTGGCCTATGTTCCAAACTCGACTTTTTACAGCGACGGGATCGTACAGGAATCACACCTGTTTCCTTCCAAAGCCAAAAGGATAGCCTTTTGACTGCCTGTCCTTATATATTTATTTTAAGGATAGCATCTCCCTGTCACCTTGTCAATGATGAACAGATTTTCTTTGGTTCAAACCGGTTCTTTGGGTCGAAAAAGATATTGGCAGGAAAGAATATTTTTTTGCAGCGGAACAAATTGTTAAAAACATATCATGCAATGGGCAAAACGCTGTATTTTTAAGGGCGTTTATATTTTTTTAACAGCAAAATACACAATGGCGAAAAAGATTAAAATTTTGTATGAGTTGCATAAAATTTCAAATTGAGAATTGTCCTTTTGCAAAATACCATCTGACTGACTTTTAAAAAAGCTGTCATTTTTTCCTTTTTTCTAGCGAATCCAACAGACCGCTAAAACTTGACTTTTTTTGTGACGGTGAATATAATGGCAAAAGCCTTGGTAAAAATAACACTGTGCTGTTGGGGACAAGCAAAAACCCAGTAAAACAGCCAGTTCACAGCTTCGCAAAAGCCGTTATTGTTTTGCGGAGACCATATTTCCGTCTGTCAGGGTCAACTTCCTTGCCGGCGGTGCCAGTCACGCCTGACTCCCCTCTTGGCGGCTGCGCAATATGGGATCACCAAAGACAGAGGAGAAGAATATGGATACAATAACAAAAAAAGCTCTGGGTCTTTTCAAACTGATGCAGACCCGGATCTTTGCGGTGGGACTGCTGTCACTGTCTATGGCTTTGACAGTATACGGCCTTACCGAGATGACCCATGTGGTCTATATCAGCGACGGAGAGGATCGGATTTTAACCTACACCACCAAAGAGCAGCCGGAGGAAATCCTTAAGGAACGAGGCATTGTCACCCTGGCCTATGACAAGGTGGATTTTTCCGGATTCGTGGAAAATGAGGCGGAAATCAATATTCACCGGGCCTTTGAAGTGTTTCTCAACACCCGGGGGGAAACCTATTCCCTCATGGTAACTGGGGGAACGGTGGAGGATCTGCTCACCCAGATGAACATTACCCCTGACCAGGACGACATGGTCAGCCATCCCATGGGGATGTATCTGGCCCCTGGTGATGAGATTACCTACAAAAAGATTGTATGTGATCAAATTGTAGAGGAAGAAGTATTGCCCTACGAAACAGTGGTACAGGAGACAAGCCTGATTCCTGTAGGGAGAACCCGCCTGCTCCAGGCCGGCTCCAACGGGTTAAAAACCCGCACCTATGACCGGGTGGAAATTGATGGGGAAGTTACCCAAAACGATTTGATTGATGAAACTATTGTCAAAGCACCTGTGACACAGATCACCTTAAAGGGTACCGGGGCAGCTATTTCCCCACTGGATTTTGGCTCGTTAGACGCCAATGGTAAGCCGGTGTCCTATAAGGCGGTGCTGACCAATCAGGTCGCCACCGGCTATAACGCGGGCAGGGGCGCCTGGGGAGCCAGCGGGAACCGTCTTTCCTATGGCCATGTGGCGGTGAATCCCGCGGTGATTCCCTACAACAGCAAGTTGTATATTACCAGCTCGGACGGCAGCTTTGTCTATGGGTACGCCATTGCCTCGGACACCGGAACCGGATTGCTGGCTGGGGTAATCGATGTGGACCTCTATTATGAAACCTATCTGGAAAGCTGCCTAAATGGCCGCAGAACGGTGGATATTTATATTATTGAGTAAAAGTCTTTCAACACTATAAAAAGCAAAAGGAGAAGCCTTTTTAGGGCCTCTCCTTTTGCTTTTGTTATAGAGATGCAGAATGTTATAACGCGTATTCTTCCCGCAGCTGGCCTCCCGCCGCCAAAACAGCGGCTCTGGCCAGTACCAGGGTGGGGTCCAACACAGAAAATGCGCGCAGTTCCGGGCAATCAAAGAGAATGGGAAGCTCGGTGCAGCCCAGGACAAAGGCTTCTACCCCCTGCCGCTCTTTCATCTGATGGAGCAGTTGGGGCAAGTCTTCCAGATCTGGATGAAGATTTCCGGCTTTGATGCCGTCAAAGATCATGTGCATGATCTGGGATTGGGTATAGTCATCGGGGTACACGATTTCCAGGTTGTTCTCCGCGAAAGGCAGGTTGTAAACGCCGGCTTCCACCAAAGCGGTGGTGCCCAATACCGCGGCCCGATGGATTCCTTGCCGGGCCAAAAGAGAAGCGGTTTCACGAGGCATATGTAAAAAAGGAATATGGACAAAGGGACGAATATCGTCATAAAAATAATGGGCGGTATTACAGGCCATAACCATTACCTGAGCACCGGCGGCTTCCAGCCGCAGGGCGCTGCGGACCATTTCGGGAACAGGGGACTCGGTACCGGACAGAATCGCGCCGATTCGGTCGGGAATACGGGGGTTGGACTCCACTACTACATGCAGATGTTCCTGATCCCGGTCCGCTTTGGTTACCCGAATGATTTTCTCAAAGAGGTCAGCAGACGCAAGAGGGCCCATACCGCCTAAAATACCAATGGTTCTTTCCATATTAAAACACTCCCAGCCGAAAAACACTGCCCTGCCCATAGGGGCAGGGCAGTGTTCAGTTTTTTGTATTTGATTGTAGAAGCAGCCATGACAAGGGAAATGTAAGATTAGAGGAGGATAAATGAGGAGATCCCTTGTCATGGGCTACAGAAGCAAACGAAACTTATTTCAGGCCATGGAGGGTAACATCGGTGTAAGCATACAGAGCGGGAGAACCACCAGTATGTACAAACAGGACCTTTTCACCCTTCTTGAAGTAGCCTTTGCGGATCAGGTCGATCATACCGGACATAGCTTTACCGGTGTAAACAGGATCCAGCAGAATGCCTTCCTCACGAGCCAGCATCTGAACAGCCTCTACCATAGCTTCGGTGGGCAGAGAGTAGCCTGGACCAACGTAATCGTCAAATACAGTTACGTCAGAAACATCTACTGTGGCTTTGGCACCCAATTTAGCCAGAGTTTTGTTGGCCAGGGTGTGAACTGCCTCGGTCTGAACAGATTTCTTACGGTTTACACCAATACCTACCACAGGAATATTGGCATTGTTGCCGATCATACCGGCCAGCAGGCCTGCATGGGTACCAGCGCTGCCGCTGGCGCAAACGATCCGGTCAATATTCAGATCCATGTCATGGAGCTGGGTGAGGATCTCCTCAGCGCAGGATACATAACCCAGAGCGCCGATCTCATTGGAACCACCACCGGGGATAACATAGGGTTTTCTGCCCTTGGCAGCCAGTTCATCGGCCAGTTTGTTCATCTCGCCCATCATATCGCTGCCGCCTTTGACGACGCGGACATCCTCAACACCCAGCAGGTTGAACAGGTAGTTGTTACCGCTGGCATTGGGGTTGTAGCTGTTGGGAACACGCTCTTCCAGAACCAGCTGGCATTTGAGCCCCTCTTTTACAGCGGCGGCCAGAGTCAAACGGCAGTGGTTGGACTGTACAGCACCGCAGGTGATAATGGTATCGGAGCCTTTGGCCAGAGCGTCAGCCATCAGGTATTCCAGTTTACGGGTTTTGTTACCGCCGGCGGCCAGGCCCAGCAGGTCGTCTCTCTTAATATAGATGTCAGGTCCACCCAACAGTTTGGTCAGACGAGGCAGATATTCAATGGGAGTTTGATAAGCGGTATAACGTCTTCTTGGGAATTGTGCAAGATTCATTGTTTCTTCCTCCTTATGTGGATTGATTTCATCCATAGTATAACATGAATTTCTTGCTTGCGCTTATACCGATTCTCAATGGAAGCCATTGCTTTTGACTATGGCCAGAGTTATACCTGATCCGGCTGATACCCATCAAAAAATCGGGTTAGAGAAGCCATGAACTGTTTGAGAAGAGAAGAAGGTGTTTCCTGGCCCCGAAATACCATCCCTGTAATGGTATAGGTACCGGTTCCGGTGATGGGGATATAGCTGAGTTCCCGGCTGATATAGAAGGGATTGGAAAGGTTCAGGGACTTTTGTCCCACCGAAAAACACCGCTCGGATTTTGTAAGATAGTACATCAGACTGCGGTTATTGTCAAAAACAATAGGCATCTTCTGATTGCTGGTAAACAGATGGGGAAATAAGAGATTGTCCTGGGCGGAGTTTTGTTGGGAGTTCCCTTTGATTTTTTCCACCAACAGAGGATATTCTTCCAATTGGGCCAGGGTCACTGAGGGTTGTTTGGCCAGGGGATGGCGGTACCCTACCACTGCGTAAAGAGGCTCCTGGCAGAGGGGCTGAAAGGTTAGTTCCATGTCCTCTATTTGCGTTCTTACCGACCCTTCAGTGGTGGACAGCAGATAAACCAGCCCCAAATCTGAGCGTCGATTCCGCACCTTTTCCAATATGCTGCAATTGGGAATTTCCTCATAGTAAATCCGGGTGGTCTGAGGGTTTAAGGTTTTAGTAAAGGATTCAAACAAATCCAGCATAGTAAAGGAATAGATGCTGGAAACAGCAAGCCGATCGGCGGGAGGCTGATAAAGCTCTGAAAGATGCCGGGTCTTTTCCACCAGCTGTAAAATCTGACGGCCATATTTGACAAACTGTTCCCCAGCAGGGGTCAATACCACCCCTCGGTTGCTTCGGGTCATCAATTGTACCCCCAGCTCCTCTTCCAGCTCTTTCAGGGACTGGCTCAGGTAGGGCTGGGACACATAGAGAAGATTGGCGGCTTTGCTGATGGACTTGGTTTGGGCCACCCCCAGCATATACTCGAAATGTTCCAGTTTTGGCATTGGATTCCCTCTCTTTTCTTATGGCTGCCAGTTTCTGCACACAACCCCATTATAGCATATTCCCCCTTTTTCTGCACAAGGGTTTGAAAGAAAAAACATACCTCTCTAAAAGAGGAGATAAATCAAAAAAATGTCAGAAAAATTGAAAAACTGTATTGACAACTACTATATACGATGCTATAATGATAAAGCTGCATGCGGATGTGGCGGAATTGGCAGACGCGCTAGATTCAGGTTCTAGTGGTAGCAATACTGTATGGGTTCAAGTCCCTTCATCCGCACCAAAAATCCCGTCATGGCACTGCCATGACGGGATTTTTTATAGATATAGATAGGTTTTAAAAACCTCCTGTTCACCCCCACAGAGGACCCGGGGCAGATGCCATCCGGCCTGCCCCGGGGATGTATGGGTGGTTTTTAGTGAGGCTGGCCGCAATGGCACTGGCAGCTTTCCTGCGGCTGGGGAGAGGAATCGGTGTGGGAAGGGTGCTCCCGGTGGGAGCAACACCCAGCCGATGGACAACCAATACACTTTACCCCTCGCCGTTTGGCTTTATACACATAGCGGGCAGCCAAAGTTATAATCAATAATATGAGAGCAATGATGGCCAGATCGGTCACATTTGCCACCCTCTTTCTTTTCGGATTGATCTATTATTTTGCGCTGAGGGCATACTCAGCCACAAGGCCTCTGTTGGTACGGTGAATCAGATAGCAGATCACACCCACCATAGCCCCCACTGCCACCAGTCCGGGGACAAAAGCGGTTCCCAGGCTACCAGTGGTAATCAGTGTGCCAATTTGGTAGACGAAAAACGCCACTGTATAACCGGTACCCAGCTGCAGGCAAATTCCACCCAACAGCCACTTCTTATCTTTGATTTCCGAGTTCATGGCGCCGATGGCAGCGAAGCAGGGAGGGGTAAACAAATTGAACATAAGGTAGGCCAAGGCGGCTACTGAAGATAAGCCAAAGATAGCGGCCACCTGATCCGCTCCCTGTACCAAAACCAGCTCATCTACATCAATAAAGTTGGTAATTCCATAGACAACCGCCAGGGTACCTACAACATTTTCCTTGGCGATAAATCCGGTGACGGCCGCCGCTGCCAGCTGCCATACACCAAATCCCAGAGGAATCAGAAGGATAGCGAAGGGGGAGGCAATGGAAGCCAGAATGGAGCTGCTCTCCATACCCTCTTCCACCAGTTGGAAATCCCAGGTAAAGCTTTGCATAATCTGTACGGCAGTGTTACACAAAAGGATGATGGTACCTGCCTTGACAATATAGGCCCAGCCTCGGGAGCACATGGAAAGGAACGCTCGTTTTAAGCTGGGAATCTTATACTCAGGCAGCTCAATGATAAAGAAGGATTTGCGGTTTTTATAGCCTGCGATCTTATTGACCAGCAACGCTCCAAAGAAGATCAGCGCAATACCCACAAAATACATGAGAGTGCCCACCCAGGAAGCGTTGGCGAAAAACACGCCGGCAAAGAGGGCAATAACTGGCAGTTTGGCACCGCAGGGCATAAAGGGGGCCAGCATAGCGGTGGCTTTCCGTTCTCTCTCATTGCGGATGGTACGGCAGGCCATAATACCGGGAATGGCGCAGCCGGTGGTGATGACAAAGGGGATAACCGACTTGCCGGAAAGGCCCACTTTTTTAAAGATAGGGTCCAGCACTACGCTGACCCGGGCCATATAGCCGCAGTCCTCCAGCAGGGAGATAAGGAAATACATCACCATAACAAGGGGCAGGAACCCTACTACCGCGCCAACGCCGCCGATGATGCCGTCCACCAGGAGGGCCTGGAGCAGAGGCGAACTGTTTTCCACCATACCTGCCACCATTCCTTGAAAGCTTTCAATCCAGCCGGCAAGGATATCGGCAATCCAGGGCCCCAGACTGGACTGGGAAATATCAAATACCAAAAACATAACTACCGCGAAAATAGGGATACCAAACCACTTGTTGGTTAAAACATCATCTATTTTATCCTGGGCGTTTTTCTCCCGGGTCAACACCTTGCGGCGTTCTACCTTGGCAACAATCCCATTGACAAATTCAAACCGTTTTCGGTCAGCAGCTTCCACCTGGGCTTTGCTTTCCAGGGAAATATCCCCCTGGTGATAGGGTGCTCTCTGGTGGCTGCCATAGAGAGAGGCAGCCGTTTGGACCAGCTGTTCCAAACCATTGTTGCTGGAAGCGGTGGAAATGGTAGCAATTACCGGGCACCCCAGCTCTACAGACAGGGCGGGGATATCAATTTTTGTTTCCTTCTTCTCATTGATATCACTTTTATTGAGGGCTACTACTACCGGGATTCCCAATTCCAAAAGCTGGGTGGTAAAAAACAGGCTCCGGCTCAGGTTGGTGGCATCCACAATATTGATAATCACATCGGGATGCTCATGCCGCACATATCCGCTGGTGATGCTCTCCTCCGAAGTAAAAGGGGACATGGAATAAGCTCCCGGCAAATCTACCGCGATCAGCTCCTCACTGCCTTGGTAAAAGTGCTTTTTTATGGGACTTTCCTTTTTTTCCACCGTAACTCCAGCCCAGTTTCCGATCCGCTCATTCCGGCCGGTCAGGGCGTTATACATGGTGGTCTTGCCACTGTTGGGATTGCCCGCCAACGCAATTCTCATCGTAATTCCTCCTCGTTTGCCACATAATATAAAATGTCAGACATTGAACGCCCAGCAAGTTAGCATATGCTAATCATACTGTAAAAAAACAGCTTCCGTCCACTCTTGCTTTTAAATCTGAATGGCACTGGCCAGCTGATTATCTATGTTATACCTGCCATCCTTGATGGAGACAACACATCCCCCTTTCAGATGGGAGATAACCGTAATCGGTTCCCCACTGTAACATCCCAGAGAAAACAAAAACTCGTCCAGCTCCTGGTCATCTGTCTCGATTCCCTGAATGATGTACTCTTTTCCCTCCTGGGCATGGGTTAAATTCATGAGCCAAACCTCCTATCCAAAGAAGTTAGCATTAACTAACTAGATTAAAATATAGCATCGGTTTTTCCCTTTGTCAATGGCTTTGTTGTGTTTTTTTTAAAAAAGCGAGGTGGATCGCTTTCGCTGTCCACCTCGCTTTTCATTTTAGGCTGGATTTGCGTCTTTTACAATGCCATTCCAGCCACTGAAGTTTTAGCTTTAAAGAAATTTCCTCTTCGCGCCTGCCTGTAAGCAAAAAAGCCCTGGATGAAATACCTAAAAACCATCTAAACCGATAAATATATCGATAGCAACAGTTTTTTCAGAAGAGGAAACATACAAACAGATTAGATACTGAGTTTTGCTTTGACCAGATACTGACCGGCTTCTACACCACCAAACAGGTACTGCCCTGCCTCGTTGGTCTTGGTAGTGGCAACCAGACGCTCCTGCACTTCGCCAGACTGTGTAACCAGCTGATAAAGACCTACAAAGCATCCCGCTACAACATGCCCCAAACTGTCCCGGAT
>CALXEL010000092.1 GCA_944387315.1 uncultured Clostridia bacterium | reverse complement strand
GGTGGATTTTGGTCATCTGAGCCACCACCGGAGCGGGGCCAGCCAGATAACCCAGCCGCCACCCGGTCATGGCATAGGCTTTGGAAAAGCCATTGATGACAACCGTCCGCTCCCGCATGCCGGGGATCGAAGCCGGGGATACATGTTTGCCTCCATAGGTGAGCTCCGCGTAAATTTCATCGGAGAGCACCATAATGTTGGTATCCTCCAATACCTTGGCCAACTCCTCCAGATGGGAACGCTCCATAATTCCCCCGGTGGGGTTGTTGGGATAGGGCAGCACCAGTAGTTTGGTTTTGGGGGTGATAGCCTCCCGCAAAGTGGAGGCGGTAAGGCGAAACCCATCCTGGGCATAGGTGGGCAAGGCTTTTACCTGGGCACCGGTCAGGTGGGCCAGGGGCAGATAGGACACATAGGAGGGCTGGGGCACCAGCACCTCATCCCCGGGATTGACCAGCGCCCGGATGGTCAGGTCAATCCCCTCCGAACCGCCTACGGTCACCAGAATTTCCTCTTTCCAGTCATAGGTGAGGGAAAACCGGCGCTCCAAATAGCGGCTGATCTCCTGGCGCAATGGGGCAAACCCCGCGTTGGGAGAGTACCAGGTCTTTCCCCTCTCCAAAGAGGCAATGCCTGCCTTTCGCACAGCCCAGGGAGTTTTGAAGTCTGGCTCCCCCACCCCCAGGGAGATTACATTGCCCATCTCGGCAGCCAAATCAAAAAAACGCCGGATACCCGAAGGTTTGATCTCCTGTACCCGGCGAGACAAAACTTGATCGTAGGAAATCACAGAATATTCCCCTCCCTCTCATCCTGGGGCTCCAGGCAAACCAGTACTCCCCGCTCCTTGTACTTACGCAGCACAAAGCTGGTGGCGGTTGACTGTACTGATTCCAGTGGGGCCAGCCGATGGGCTACAAAGAGGGCCACATCCTTAAAGGTTTTACCTGCTACGGTAATGGCAATGTCACAGCTGCCACTCATCAAGTAGACGGTTTCCACCTCTTCAAACTCACTGATAATAGCGGCGATTTCCTCAAAGCCCATTCCCTTTTGGGGAATGACCTTCAGCTCAATCCGGGCAATCACCAGATCCCGGTTGGTTTTTTCCCAATCTATAATGGCTTTGTACCCACGAATCACACCTGCCGCCTCATATTGGGCAATCTGCGCCGCTATGGCCTCCTCGGTGGTGGAAAGCATGGCCGCCAGCTGGGCGTTAGTTAAGCGGGCGTTTGTGGACAAAAGAGAAAGCAGTTGATCCATGAAGTATCACTCCTAAATATAATAATTCCGTCTCCTTTTCCCGGGGGAAAAAGAGACGTTGCAGAATATTATACTGGAAAACACTTCTGTTGTAAAGCATATTACCATTTTAAATTGAGAAAATCCATCAATCCTCCTACTCCATTCTCACAGCGGGGGTGGTGTAGTCATATCCCTTTGGGCGTGGGTTTTGGAAAAGCAGTGTGTACAAATCGGTTGCCCGGGCCTCCAACTGGGCATACTCTTTACAGGGCTCATTTGTTTTGGCCAGACGGGCCAGGGAGGTTCCAACCGGCAGAGTGGCGGATTTCCGGGCCCGGGCCAGGATCTCCCCGCCCCGCCGGTTGCAGCCCAATACCCGCAGATAGGGAGGCGGCTGGTGGCAGAACCCCTGGGGGATGCCCAGGAATCCGGCAAGCACCATCCGGCGGATTCGTGCCATAGAGTAGCGTTTGGTCTTGGCGCTCTGGCAGATGGCCTCCAGGGTGTTTTTCCTGCACACCGCCTGAAAAAGGCGGTTTTCCAGCCCCTCAGAACAGTCGGGCAACTGGGCAAACTGGGTCCGCTCCATCCGGCGCAGCACGGTCAGCACTGCCAACTGATACCGCTCCAAATCCGGCAGGGCCAAGCCCTCCTGAACCGCTTCTCTATACAGGGCACAGGCTTCTATTGGCAGATAGGGGGCCATTTCCTCGGGAGCCTGGCGCCACCGTTCCCGCAGCCAGGAGGCGGAAGCAAACCCCTGGTCCGGTTGGTTTCCGTCATGGGCCGCTCCCATCCGGGATATGGCCAGAGGCTCTATGCCGCTGCCCAGCCTATTGAGCTGGCGCAGGTATTCCAAAGCCAAAATGTTGTTGGGTTGTTCCAACAGGCTGGCGGCCTCCTGGCCCAGCTGAGCCTGGGCGGCCTGCTGCCGGGCCGCCGCGAAAGAGCTTCCCCCAGCCATTTGCTCCCGCACCAGCCCGTAAAAATCCGGATTCTCCAGATGGGCCGCCAGGGCCTCCAAGGAACTGAGGTTCCCTGACTCACAGCCAAAACTGAGAACGTCGCAGCAGCCCAACGCCTGGGCAAGATACACCGCCCCATAGGCAAACCGCTCCGCTGTGGCTACCGCGTAGGCCACCGGCAGCTCTATCACCAGATCGGCTCCTCCCAACAATGCCGCCCGGGTGCGGTACCGCTTTTCCAAAATAGCCGGCTCCCCCCGCTGGACAAAATTGCCGCTGAGAATCGCCACAATGTGGGTGGCCCCCGCCTCCCTGGTTTGCTGTATATGATACCGATGACCATTATGAAAGGGATTGTACTCTGCTACAATTGCCGCTATTTTCATAAATGATTCACCTCTGTTCTTCCTTTTCCTGATAAAATGCCCCTATTGGGGCCAATTCCAAGGGGAAACGCTTGAATTTTTTCTTCCATTGTAATAATATAAAAAGGTATGATATGGTGTCAAGAGACTCCAAAAACTGAAATAGAAAGACTAGGAGGATTTGTGTCCATGAAAATTCTGGTAATCAACGCCGGCAGCTCTTCTCTGAAATATCAGCTGATTGATATGGAAAACGAGAAGGTTCTGGCAAAAGGTCTCTGCGAGAGAATCGGCATCAGCGGCAATATTTCCCACAAGACCGCTGACGGCAAAAAGGTAGAAAAAGAGCTTCCATTCCCCACCCACAAGGAGGCTTTCCTGGCCCTCATTGATATGCTCACCAAGGGTGAGACCAAGGTCATCGACGATATGAAAGAGATCTCCGCTGTTGGCCATCGTGTGGTTCACGGCAGCGAAACCTTTAAAAACTCCATTCGCATCACCGATGAGGTAATCCAGACCATCATCGACCTCAAGGACCTGAGCCCTCTCCACAATCCTCCCCAAGCGGTTGCCATCAAGGCCTGCCAGGAAGTATTCGGCAAAGATACCCCTATGGTTGCGGTATTTGATACCTCTTTCCATCAGACCATGCCTGAGAAAGCCTATATCTATGGCGTTCCCTATGAGTATTATGAGAAATACCACGTGCGCAGATACGGCTTCCACGGCACCAGCCACCGCTTTGTCAGCGCCCGTCTGGCTGAGCTGGTGGGCAAACCTGCCTCTGAGCTGAAGCTGATCTCCTGCCATCTGGGCAACGGCTCCTCCATCACCGCTGTAGACGGCGGCAAATCTGTGGATACCACCATGGGCTTCACTCCTCTGGACGGTATCATCATGGGCACCCGCAGCGGCGGCATCGATCCTTCCATTGTCACCTTCCTGGCTGACAAGGAGAACAAGACCCCTGCTGAGATGTCTGATATTCTCAACAAGAAATCCGGTTTCCTGGGTATTTCCGGCCTGTCCAGCGACTGCCGGGATATTGAGGCCGCTGCCCATGAGGGCAACCATCGGGCTCAGCTGACCCTGGATGTAGTAAAATACCAGATCAAGAAGATCATTGGTTCCTACGCTGCCGCTATGGGCGGTGTAGATGGTATCCTGTTCACCGGCGGTATTGGCGAGAACTCTGCCTCCCTGCGTTATGACGTCTGCTCCGGCCTGGAGTTTATGGGTGTGAAAGTTGACAAGGAGCTCTGCGACAATGCCTCCCGTAAAGAGGCCAAGTTCTCCACCCCCGACTCCAAGGTTGAGGTATGGGTTGTTCCCACCGATGAGGAACTGCTCATTGCCAGAGATACCGCTGAAATCGTGGGCAAGTAATTTTAAGCTTTATAAAAAAACGGCAAAGCCATGGCTTTGCCGTTTTTTGTTGTACCTCTATTAATCCTACAGGTTTTGGCTGCCCCAGACACACCGTTGGATTGACTGCTCCATCCCCTGGATGTACTCCACCATTTCCGGCGGGATCACCATACTGTTAAGCTGAATCCACCCAACTTGCATACGGTCCACCCGGCCCCGCAGCGGGATAGAGACAATATCGGTGTGGATAACACTGGGCAGCAGGCAGCCGGAGCCGGTACTGTAGGCATTGGTATTGCGGATAATGCTCAGCAGTGCCGAACGGTCGGTCACATAAACCCGCTTGCCCATCTCCTCCGGTACAAAAATTTCCTCAGAATAGTTAAAGGAGTCCGCCCCCTGCTCATACCGGACAAAGGGATAAGGGGCGAGCTGTTCCATACTCAGGTCGGATTCCTGAGCCAGAGGATGGCCCTTACGCAAATAGACATGGGGGGAAAATTCCACCAGTGGGGTAAAAGTAATTCCATTTTTAAGAAAGAGACGATGGAGAAACCGCTCGGTGGTGTTGGAGAGGAACAGTACTCCCAACTGGCTCTGCTGGGTGAGGACATCGTCAATCACCTGTGCGGTACGCCCCTCCCGGATGGTGATATTGTATTGGGGGAAATCTTCCAGCCGATTGTTGATAAAATCAATGAGGGCATCCACCACAAAAACATAGTGCTGAGCCGATATGGAAAACCGGGGAGCTTTTTCCTCCCCCTGGCCCCGGAACCGCTCCTGGAGGTTGGAAGCCTGTTCCAGTATGGCGTTGGCATACCCTAAAAGCTCCATGCCGTCGGCCGTGAAGGCAACACCTCCATGGCCCCGTTCAAAAATAGTTACGCCCACTTCCTCCTCCAAATCCTTAATGGACTTGCTGATACTGGACTGGGCAATAAAAAGATTCTGGGCAGCGGCGTTGATGGAACCGTAGTGGGAAACCGCCACCACATATCGAAGCTGCTGTAAGGTCATAGATCCCCCTTCTTTGACTATCTAAAAATACGATAATAAGTTCTATAAAAGTTGCAATTTTCAAACCAGATTATATCTGTTATCATAGGATTAGTCAAGGAAATCAGCGGGATTTACCGGAGAAATAGCCATTTAGCTTTACATAGCACCGGATAAATCCCTATCGTTTCTATTCATATATCAAAACCAAAGGAGGATCTTTTAATGAAAGAAAAAGGCTTGATGACACGAGTTACCCATGCTGGAGAAAACATCCTGGCGGGAAAAATCGCCGCCTCTGTATCGGTTCCCAAGGTGGCCCCCATCTATATGAGCAGCGTCTTTTCCTTTGACGATGTGGAATCTCTGGACGCGGTATACGCAGGGGAGGCCCAAGGCTACATCTACTCCCGAAACGGGAACCCTGGCACCGACTGTGTGGCGGAAATTCTGGCCCAGGCCGAGGGCTGTGACCGGGCTCTGGTCTTTTCCTCCGGTATGGCGGCCATTATCACCGCCATCATCTCACAGGTCAAAACCGGTGACCACATTCTCTCCTCCCCCGTCCTCTACGGTGGCGTTTATGACTACTTTAAAAACGAGCTGCCCCGTTTTGGGGTGGAAGTGACCTTTGCCAACTTCCAGACTGACGACCTGGAGTCCCTGATCCGCCCCAACACCAAGGTACTCTACACCGAGACCATCTCCAACCCCCTGATGGAGGTTGAGGATCTCCCCAAAATTGCTAAAATCGCCCACACCCATGGCTGCAAACTGATTGTAGACAACACCTTTGCCACCCCCGCAGTGGCCCAGCCTCTTAAGATGGGAGCGGACATTGCCGTTTACAGCACTACAAAATATCTGGGCGGCCACAGTGACATCATCGGCGGCGCCATCACCTCCGACGCCAAAAACATGGAGGTGCTGGACCGTTTCTACACCCTGTATGGCGGCATTATGAGCCCCTTTGACGCCTGGCTGCTGGCCAGAAGCCTGCGGACCCTGGACATCCGGATGGAGCGCCACTCGGCCAATGCCCTGAAAATGGCCCAGTTCTTAGAAAAACACCCCAAAGTTGAAAAGGTTTTCTATCCGGGACTGGAATCCTCTCCCTACTACAAGCTGGGCCAGGAGCTCTTTATCCAGGGACGCTGCGGCGGCATGCTCTCCTTTGATGTAGTGGGCGGCGAGAAAGGAGCCTGTGATTTTGTACGGGCCTGCCAAACCGTCAAACTGGTTCCCAGCCTGGCGGGAGTTACCACAACCCTGTCCTACCCCGCCAAAACCTCCCACCGGGCCTACAGCCCAGAAGAACTGGCTGCCGTAGGGATTTCCATGGGTCAGCTGCGTCTCTCGGTTGGACTGGAAAATATTGAAGATATTATTGAGGAGTTTGACCTTGCGCTTAGTAAACTTTAATGTCACCAAAGAAACCCTGCTTCACTTTTTAGAAATGTTGTTCGGCATAACCATTCTGTGCATGGGGGCCACCATGGGTATCATCGCCGAGCTGGGACAAACCACCTCGACTGCTACTTGCTCTGCCATCGCAGGCGCCGCCAACATTAAGGTAGGGACAGCCATGATGTTTTTATACAGCTTCTTTCTACTGCTGCAGCTTTTGCTGTTGGGAAAGCAGTTTAAACCACAGCGGCTGTTTCAGCTGATTCCAGTGTTTCTTCATGGCTGGATTCTCAACTTTTTCAAATACAGTTTTGGTCCCTTTCAGTCCCTCCATCCCCAAACTTACTTTCAACGATTTTTGTTGTTTTTTGTTGGGATGGTCTGTATCAGTCTGGGGTTTACCGTTATAAAATGCTCCCGATTTATCAACTATCCACCGGAGGAATTCTGTAATCTTGTTGCCAATCGAATGGGTATTCGCTTTGGCAGCTGCAAAATCCTTCTGGATTTTGCCTATGTGGCGGCAGCTCTGCTGATCTGCTGGATCTTTAGGCTGGGATTTGGCATTATCCGGGAGGGAACTCTGATTTTCTCAGTCTGTAATGGGCTGTTTATCAACCTCTTTCAGCCCCCTACTGAAAAACTGTTTCAACATTTAGACACACAGATTGTCCACTAAAAAAGCCCTCCGGCTTAATGGCCGGGGGTCATAAGAAAGTAATATTGCTTTTTGCAGGAACGGCATGGCTTTGGTCATGCCGTTTCCTGTTTCATCAGTTCGTCCACGGGGATAAAGCCCACAAGGTCATAAGAGATGCGGATGCCCTGTCTGCGCTTCCCGCTGCTCTTGTCAGGCGCTTCGATGTAGATGCCCTTGA
>CALXEL010000091.1 GCA_944387315.1 uncultured Clostridia bacterium | reverse complement strand
TCAAACTGACCACCCACAGCCATCAAAGCCAAAGGAGAGGCCATATCCGCGAAATAGCCAATGGATTTGTCCACAAAATAGGGCAGCTGCAAAGAAACCAACTGGCCTACAATACCCATCAGGATAGCGATAATAAAGGGATTGGTGATGATACTACGGGCAATGCGCAAAGGATGAATATGTATTTTACCATCCGGGTCTGGGTGGAAAATGGTAAAGCTGAGCACCGCCCCAATATTGAACATAATAACCACAAAAGGCATAACCGAAGCGGCAACTACCGTTCCCTCGGAACCATACATGTTGGTGAGGACCGGAATACCCAACAGGACAAAATTGGTTCGAAAGGTAGAATGGATCGCGGCGCCACACCGTCTGGGGTCCTTGAGGAATAAGGGCCAGATTAAAAAGGCCAGCACTTGGTTAATAAAGACACAGAGCATACAAAATCCTACTACGCTTACATCAAAGGTTTCCAGAAGCTGAGACTCAAAGACCTCCCGGAAAAGCATACAGGGAATAAAAAACTTAAAGCAAAGGAAAGAAAGCTGATCAAAGAAAGATTCCTTTACAATATTTTTCTGAACCATCAGATAGCCGGCAGCTCCTAAAATAAAAAGGGGCGCCACTGTGTTCAAACTAAAGAGTATGCTTTCCAACTGTCATCGCCTCGCAAATCAGACTGAATTTTCCCAGGTAACTGGGTATATAGAAACTTCTTTTATTATATACCTATTTACCGGGAAAAAGCTATGGAGAATTTTACAATCTTTTTTGCCCTGTTATATATTTTGCAAGAATAATCTGCCCTATATTTAAAACCAACGGTTCTTTTTAAAATAGAACATACATACTGTAACCACCGATATACTGAGTCCTATAACAAAAGGATAGCCCCATTGCCACCGAAATTCCGGAAGGTTGAGATTCATTCCATACCACCCAGTTATCAGGGTCAATGGCAGAAAAATAGTGGTAACCACTGTAAACAATTTCATAATCTGATTGAGTTCAATATCTACCTGGGCCTGATAAGCCTCCCGTACCTGGGTAACATTCTCCCGCAGGTATTGTACACTGGTGTACAGCCGATTGATCCGGCGTTCCAGCATTTTAAAGTATTTTAATCCATCGGTAGCAAAAAGCCCATTGCCATTTTCCAAAATGCTTTCGGTAATTACCATCATCTGCTCATAATATTTTTTCAGCTGGGTCAACTGTTTGCGCAGCCGGACAATCTCTTTGACACAATCTTTTTTCCGGGAGGTAATAAGACCTTCCTCCAGATGGTCGGTCTCACTTTCAATCCGATCCAGCACATAGGAGTCATCACTGGTTAACCGATCAAAAAATGTGTAGAGGGTCTTTTGTAAAGATAGGTTTTTCCCTTCCATTTCAGATACGGCTTTGGCCAGCTTTTCGGCTACCGGCGCATCTTTACAGGCAAACAGCAACATCTTTTCCCGAAAGTAAATACAAATCCGTTTGCTGCTCCGGCGCTGATCCTGTTCATCGGGAACATTTACCGCCATATAGTCAAATCCATTCTGGCTTTCATATTTGGTCATACCGCCCCGCAGGCATTCTTTCAAAGGTTTCTCTTCCAACTGCAAGGGAACAGCTACTTCCTCCAGCTCTTTAAAGGAAACCACTACCAAATATTCACTGGCAGGATCTGACCCCATCTCTTCCAATGAGACTTCTATAGGTTTTTCTTCCGGTCCCAGTTTATAGATCATTGTTTTCTCACCTCAATAAGTCCACCCCGAAAAGCAGACCTTTGGACTGCTCTTCGGGGCGTTTGCATTTTACTTAAGTTCCATCATGTATTTGATAAGGTCCAAAAGCAGGCCGGGAGCCGTACCAAAGCTGTAATTTTCCTCTATCCGTTCAGTATTTTTGTGGGCGTCCTTGCCATGAGGCCCAATGTTGACAAAGGGGATATTCAGCTTGGCTATAGCATCCAGCGGTACCCGATATCGCTCTCCCCAAACTGGTACATTGTGTTTGAGCTTTTCAATGTCCACATTGCCACCCAGGGAAAGATAGCACATATCTGTAATACCTTGATAAGCGTAATCCACTTCTAGTTTTTCCCCCTGCTGAGCCGCCTTTTCAATCAGCTTGTTACAGGCCCGCAAAATCAGGCTATCCTCGCCAATAAAACCACTGTGGGGATAATAGGGAGGACAGAAAAACAAAATAATAGCCGGGTCCCGATAGGGATAAAATCGATAGGCTGTCTCAATGACTTCCAAAGCCAGCTGTCGGATATCCTGATCTTCCGGGGCTCTCTCCACAAAATCCTGGACAGCCTGTTCAAAAGCCTCGCCACCGGCGGCCTTACAGGCCAGGTAGAACGCCTCATAACTGATTACATGGACTGGAAAATGGGGGCTTTTCAGATTGGGCTGGCCAGTTTTTTCTCCCGCCTCCTGACATCGCTTTTGTACCAGAGCGTTGGCCTTCTCGAAAGCTCGGACCGCCGTTTTCTCCATCCGTTCCAACACCTGTTCCGGTGTTTTTTCCAAGGTCAACATGTTGAAATAAGCATAGGCCGCACAGGGAGTCTGGACCGAGTACTGGGTTTTCATATCACCCAGCTTAAGGCAGGTAGGCGCCGGTGTACAGCAGCCATGGCTGAAATCAATATACTCTCCATCCAGTTCCATCTGGGCCACCACAGAAGCCGCCAACAAATCCGCGTTGAGGCCGCTGTAGGGCTCTCCCACGTGGGTCTCTTTTCCCACACAGTAGAAAGCTGGCATAATTTTCCCTGCTGCCCCTACATGGAGCCGGTGACCATCACCCATCTCACTGCTGGTAATATCCGGTTCGCCCACTACACAGCCAATATATTCCAGCTGATTTTCTTCCCGGAACCGCAACAATTCTGGTACCGCACTTAGCATTCCCCGGGAATTGCGTTCCTCATCAGGAGTGGAAACCAAAAGCAGATTGGCACACATCTCTTGAGGATGGCTATCGAAGTAGTGAAGGAGCTCCACATCGGCAGCCAATCCCCATTTCATATCGCTGATGCCCCGGCCAAAAAGATAGTTGCCCGATTGCAAATCTGCCTGAGCCTCAGGGGAAAGGGTAATTTTCCCCTCCTTTAAGGCAGCCGTATATCCTTCCGGATCAAAAGCAAGCTCCTTATAAATACCAAATTCCTCTACCGCCACTACATCAAAATGGCTCAGCAGCAAAATAGTGCGGGGCGTTGTGGTCGGTGAGGGCATATAGGCCATGAGATAGCTTCCACCCATAGGGTCCCCATCACAAGGCAAAATAGAAATAGCTTGTGGATTTTTCTGAAAATAGGGGACTTCCCTTAAAATTTCTCCCAATACCTCTGGCAAATCCCGCTCTCCCTGGGTGTTACTGATACTTGGAACAGCGCAAAGTTTTAGCAAATTTCTGCGAATACGGCTGCTATCCATTCTCATAAGCTCCTTCCTTTTCTTCTTCATGGAAAAACAACGGATTATCTGCTGCCATTATATCATATGAAGTGATTTTTGTAAGTCTTTTTTCCAAAGAAAGGTATATCTCCTAAAAATATCAACAACAAACCTTTTCTATTTTCAAATCCAAGTGGTAAAAAAAGTAAATTTATGATATTCTTTAAATGATAATATGTAATATGATTATGCTGAAAAGGGGGACGATTCCTTGACTATTGTACAACTACAATACTTTTTGGCCGTCTGTCGTCACGAAAGCTTTTCCCGGGCCGCAGAGGAAATGGGGGGTCTCTCAACCAGCGGTTTCCAACGCCATCCATGCTCTGGAGGATGAAGGTGAAACCTTTCTTTTTGAACGAGATCGAAAACGACTGACCCTGACCCCCAAAGGAGAATCACTGAAATTACAGGCACAAGAACTGTTGGGTCGTTTTCACCGGGTAGAAGAAATGCTAGCAGATTCCAGCCAACGGCAGCCGGAACTTCGTATTGGGGTAACCCCTATGGGAACCAGTCACCATTTCCCTTACTATCTCTACTATTTTCGCCAGCAGTATCCTAATGTAACCATTCAGGTATTTGAGCGCAGTAATCCTTCGCTCCTTCGTATGCTGTCCAATGGAGAATTACATCTGGCTTTGGTTTCAAATCCAGCTCCAAAGGAAGAAGGGTTTGACAGCCATAAACTTTTGGAAGATCAAATTACCATAGCTATTCACCATAACCATCCTTTCGCCTCCTGTAGAGAACTGGGGCCCAATGAACTGAAACAGCTACCCTTTGTACTGTTTCCCTATGGATACTCTCAGCATCAGCGCTATCATAAAATGATGGAGGGATATGGGCTGACCCCTCAGGTTTTAGTCTATACCGAACATGTCAATACCATCTACAGCTTTTTATCCGCTGGCATTGCGGCAGGGTATATGTTTGCTTCCAACGCTGTCAACTTCCCCCATTTAAAATGTTTCCCTGTTACACAATCCCCATTTGTTTCTGTTTATCTGGCCTGGAGTGAAAACTATTATCTGCCAGTGGCTGCTAAAGCCTTTATCGACCTTTGTACCGGTTAAGATCCACCAAAAAAGCCATTGGATACCAATTGGTATCCAATGGCTTTTCCATTATTGCAGTTTAAAAGGCTGGGTAAACTGTCATTGTGTAAAAAATATAGACAATGGCAATCAGTATAGTTACCAGCCAACCTGACTTAAAGATAGCCTTGAGATTATATCCACCTTCCGCTATACACACCGCCACCGCAGGAGTAGCCATAGGCGTCATATAGGCGGTTAGGCTACCGGCTGAAACCCAGTACCAGGAGGCCAGTCGGATTGGCTCCTAAAGCCTGGCAGGTCAGCAGACAAATGGGAATAAAAATCTGATTGACTGCTTTGTTGAGCATAAACTGGGTGAGTAAAAAAGGAGCCAAAAAGAAGAGCGTACCCAATACATAGCTGTTGGTAGTGCCGCCCACAGCATTGGAGAGCAAACTTCCCACCACCTGTCCGGCTCCAGTGTTATTGAGAGCAGTACCCAGGCTTAGCGCACCGGCAAAGAGAAGGATAATATCCCAAGGGATATTTTTTACAGCGGTCCGATGATCCAGGGCACCAAAGCAAACCATCAGCATTGCGCCGGCAAATGCTACAAACCAGGTATCCACCCCCAGTTGGCTGGCAAACACCAATGCTAAAATATCTCCGAAAAAGATCATAATAGCAGCTTTATCCTGGAAAGGAGTAAGGGGTTTTTGCTCTTTGGTTTTATTGCCCATAGTAGCAATGGGAATTACTGGTTGGTCTGGGGAAAATTTGGGGCCTAAAAAGATTGCCCACAAAGGCAGCAGCAAAAACATGGGTGCCTTGCCAATAAAGAAATCCACCGCACTGACCGATTGGGTAAAGCCATAGGTTCCCATATAGCCGTTTGCCTGGCTGGCGTGATTGATGGCGGAGGCAAAAGGCAGCACTCCACAGCAGGTAACCGAAACCACCAATAAGGGAAACATTACTTTGGAACGACTGACCCCGGTGGAATCACAGAGAGCGCCCAACATAGGTGCCACAATATAAAAAACAGTCAATGGGCTGGGAATCAGATTTGTCAAGATGGCAGCCAGGATAATATAGGCAGCATACACCTTGGTAAAGGAACCTTTGCTGAATTTCATCACCCAAGTGCAAAGAGTGTTGACAAAGGAACTTCG
>CALXEL010000090.1 GCA_944387315.1 uncultured Clostridia bacterium | reverse complement strand
CCAGCTATTGGATATGCGGAACAGGGATATCCAATTAGCCCGGTAACTGCCTACGCATGGGGAAAAGCCTTTAAACAATTTTCTGAGATTTTCAAAGGGGATTGTTTCAAAGGTTGGTTTGAAACCTTTGCTCCCAATGGAAGAGCGCCCAAAGCAGGAGAGATTTGGAAATCGCCTGATCATGCCAAAACCCTGCGGGAAATTGCTGAAACTGGTGCGAAATCTTTTTACCAGGGTGCGCTTGCGGACAAGATGGACGATTTTTCCCGCCGCACTGGTGGATATCTCCGCAAATCCGACCTGGAAAGCTATTGGTGTGAATGGGTGGCTCCCATTTCTACCAATTACCGGGGCTATGATGTTTGGGAGATCCCACCAAATGGAAACGGCGTTGTAGCGCTGATGGCCCTGAATATTCTCAAAGGCTTTGAATTCAGCTATCGGGATTGTGCAGATACCATTCACAAGCAGCTGGAAGCCATGAAGCTGGCCTTTGTAGATGGTAAACGGTATGTGGCTGATCCCCGGTATATGAAAGTAACTGTCGAGGAGTTGCTGTCCGAGGAATATGCCGCCAAGAGACGGGCCCTCATTGGCCATGACGCCATTATGCCGGAGCCAGGTACCCCCAAAAGCGGTGGAACCATCTATCTGTGCACAGCGGATGGCGAAGGGAATATGGTTTCTTATATCCAGAGCAACTATCAGGGATTTGGTTCGGGTGTTGTAATTCCTGGTACTGGTATTGCTTTACAGAACCGTGGTGCCAACTTCTGTATGGATGAGTCCATGGAAAACTGCATTGGCCCAGGGAAAAAGGCATTCCACACCATTATTCCATCTTTCTTGACCAAAGATGGTCAGGCGGTGGGTCCCTTTGGTGTAATGGGTGGCTTTATGCAGCCTCAGGGCCATGTGCAGGTGGTTACCAATACCATTGATTTTCTGATGAACCCACAGGAAGCTTTGGATGCCCCCAGATGGCAGTGGGTTGGCGAGAAAAAGATTCATGTGGAGAGAGGATTCCCCTATGGTGTGACTGAGGAATTGGTCCGCCGGGGACATGAAATCAGTGTTCTGGCTGAATCCGGTACCTTTGGCCGGGGACAAATTATCTGGCGGGATGAGCATGGTGTTCTTTGTGGCGCCAGCGAACCCAGAGCTGATGGTATGGTAGCAGCCTGGTAAAAGCTGTTAAAGACATTTTTTCTGTGAATCAGTGGAGCCTCTTTACCTTTTGGGTAAAGAGGCTCCATTTTGTTTTGCAGCTTGGTGGCTTAAACCAACTGACCATCTTGGGCAAATTGGTGTCTTAGGCTGGCAACAGCTTTTTTTTCGATTCTGGATACATAGGAGCGGGAAATCCCCAGTTTGGCGGCCACTTCCCGTTGGGTCAACGGCTTTTGACCGGAAAGCCCATACCGCATGGTAAGTATTTCCTGTTCTCTTTCATCCAGAAGATGGCTCATATAGCTGTAAAGCCGTTCTGATTTGAGGCGCAAATCAATGTTGTCTAAAATATTGTCCTCGTCCGCCATAATATCCATTAGGGTTAGGGAGTTGCCTTCCTTGTCTGTGTCAATGGGATCGGAAATATAGACATCCTGAGCAGATTTCTTTTTATTTCGAAAGTACATGAGTATTTCATTTGCTATCCTCACATAGTGGCTTGGTTTTTGCTTTTTGGGAAGGTGGAATGGTTTGCAGGGGCGCTCCTGTCAAATAGAGGTGTACTGTTTCACCATCCCACACAGCTTTTTCTATAATCTGATGGAGCATGTTGCGTTTTTCTTGGACGGACATTTGGTTTGCCAGCTGGTCCAGGGAGGCAAGAGTGGACCCCAGGGCATATATCTCCGCCTGGGAGAGACTGTGCTGATTTTGTGTCGCCTCCCAGGTATCCAGCTGCTTGCGCAGCTCCTCCTCTTTTTGGCGCAGCTTTTCAATCCGGCGCAGAATATATGGTTCAGCTACAGTGCGTTCCATACGGCCCAGTGATACGATAAGAGTCTCAATTTCCCGCTCATTACTCTCTGCCAGGCGCTCTATTCTTAGCTTTTCTCCGTTGTTCTGGGCAGCTGTCCGCAGAATATTTTGTCGTATCCCTTCTAATAGGGTTGCAGTCTGCTCACAATATTCTGGAATTTTTTTGACCATGTCCATTACTTGGTCATCCAGGTGGTTCCCATTGAGATTGGCAGCAGAACACATACCACCATGACTGCGTTCCTTAGTAATGCAAAGATAGGTGTATACAGGAATTCCATTTGGCCCTACCCGATTGGTCAGTTTTGGCCGCATTGGGCTGCCGCAGCGTCCACAGTACAGCAGCCCCCCCAGAAGGGCAGTACTACTTCGGGTTTTTCGGTGTCCTTTTGACCGGTTTTGCTGGAGAAGATTTTGTGTATGTACCCAATCTGCCCCTGGTACAATGCCAGGATGGTTTCCCACAGCTACAATCCACTCTTCCATTGGCTGAAATTGATGGGCTTTACCGGGATGCTGAATGGTACGGTTATATGTCATGATCCCATGGTATCCATCAAATGCTTCTGGGGGAGAAAACAGATTGACAGCAGCGCGGGTCAGATAGCAGTATGCCTCATCGTCCCCTATCATATAGACTGGATTGGTCAAAATAGCCTTAATGGAAAATCGGGTAAATGGTTTGTTATTCCGCGTTATGTATTGTCGCTCCTGTAAATACTGCTCTACCTGGGTCAGTGAGTTTGTCCTTAGAAACTGCTGGAATATTTGCTGAACCACAGCTACCTCCTCAGGAACTGCTACCAGCCTCGCCGCTTTTCTTGTTTTTCCCTCAGGTGTCAGTTGGGAGCAGGTTTCCGAATGGTAGCCAAAGGGGGTATTTCCCCCCAGCCAACGGCCAGTTTTGGAAAGCTCCTGCATATTATCCCGGATTCGCTCGGCGATGGTTTCCCGCTCCAGTTGGCTGAAAACAGAGGCGATATACATCATGGCGCGCCCCATGGGGGAGGCAGTGTCAAATTGCTCCCGGATGGAAATAAAGCCAATGTTCCGGTTGCCTAAATCTTCAATTAACTTGGCAAAATCTCCGATGTTCCGGCTGATTCGATCCAGACGGTATACTACAATGGCGTCCAATGCGATATTGTGGGAATCCGCCATCATTTTCTTAAATTGGGGCCGGTCCAATGTCCCACCTGAAAACCCTTCGTCCTCATATATCAAAGCGTTTTGCGCTGCTTTTGTGCTATAACAGGAGGCAATATAGCTTCGGCAGAGCTCAATCTGGTTTTCAATACTTTCTCCTTTTCCAGTAAATTTGGATTTTCGGGAATAGATGGCAAATTGTTTTTCGGATTGGTCTTTCATATTCTGCCCTCCCAGCTGAAATAATACCCCAACCTCAACTGATTCCCCCTATTTTAGCAGTTTGAGGGGACAGCTGCGGTATATTTACAGCCTTATGAGTATGCGGGTTTACTTTAGACCATGAAACTGGATAAAATGGGCCATAGAAAAAGGCCAGCCCGCATAATATGGTAGCAGTTTAAGAAAGGGGGAGAGAGATGAATTTACAGGTTCATTATCCTGATACCCCTCAGGAGCTGACAGCCATACAGAAACGGGTTACAGAAATTCATCTGGAACAAATTCAAAAGTATTTAGATGGGTTGGAATGTCCCATTGAGCAAAAAATACAGCTGGTGGATATGATTGCCAACTGCATGTTTGGCTTGCGGGAGAAAAACGGATAGGAGGGATGGGCCGAAAACACAGATATGATTTTTTTAAATGGAGACTATCTTGAATCAAAATAGCAAAAAAACGTACAAACTTTTAAAACCAAAACCAGCATAACCAACTGATTCCATTATCTGGTATATTCCTCGTTTGGATTATTTGGATGATAAAATGATAAGACAAAATATTATAAAATTCAAAAAATTATTATGAGATGGATATGAAATAAAAAAATATTAGAAAAAAATTATAGAGAAAATTATTGAATTTTTAAATAAGTAAAGCGCAAATCATTTATAACAAAAGAATCTTGTATATTTTAAAAAGTGCTATCAATTTGTTTTTTCGCTTCAAGGGCAAGAGGTAAAAACAAATAATATAAACAGTTTTAAATTGTTATTTTGGACAAGGAATTCAGTAGCACTATAGAAAAGCTTGGGAGAGGTTTTATATATATTATACAATATGATCCAGTCAAATTGCTTTTCTATTGACAGATTTCGGCAGGTAGACTATCATAAATATATCTAAGTGCGTAGGTTCCAAGTCCTGGCACCAACACGCTTGGGTTGGCTTGTGTCGGCTCTGCAGCTGACAGGAATACAGAAGAATTAATGAGGTGAAAGTAGTATGAAAAAGAGCAAAAGACTTGTAAGCCTGCTGCTTGCTGCCATGTTCACAGTTGGAACATTGGCTGGCTGTAGCAGCGGTGGTACCTCTTCCGGTGCTGGTGGTACTCCTTCCGGAAGCGGTGAGGCCCATGCAGATTCTCTGGTAATTGCTACCCAGAGTGAGCCTGCTTCCCTGACTACCTATGATCATGACTCTTTGATTGGCGTTTCCATGAATATTCTGACCTATAATGGTTTGATGAGAATTGACCAGGGCACCCTGAAAACGGAGTATGACCTGGCTGAGAGCCACACTGTTGAGAATGATGTGGACTGGATCTTCAAACTGAAACAGGGCGTTAAATTCCATGATGGCACTGAGCTGCATGCTGAAGATGTTGTAGCTACCATTGAGTGGGTAAAGGCCAATGTTCCTGGTTCTTCTGGCTATACTGGCAAAATTGCTAGCGTAGAAGAAGTTGACGAGTACACTGTAAAGATTACCACCGATGGTCCATACGCTGGTCTGCTGTACGACCTGGGTTATCATTACAACTTCATTATGCCCAAGGCTCTGATTGAGTCCGGCAACGACTTTAATACCAACCCTGTTGGTACCGGTCCCTACAAATTTGTAGAGTGGTCTCATGGTGACCATATTACCTTTACCAAAAACGAAGATTACTTTGATGAGACCTGCAAACCCTCTATCACCGAGCTCACCTGGAGATTTATCCCCGAGGGTACTTCCAGAACCATCGCTTTGGAAGCTGGCGAGGTTGACTTTGTATACGAGGTAGAGACCACTGACGTTTCCCGTTTGCAGAGCAATTCCGCCTTTACCGTTGCTGAGGTTACCAGCGTTGAGAACTGGTTCCTGAACCTCAACAAGGATCTGGCTCCCTTTGATGATGTCAATGTAAGAAAAGCTATTAACTGCGCTATCAACAGAGACAACATTATCAATGGTGCTCTTAACGGCTATGCCAAGGCCAACATTTCCTGCGTACCTGTAGGTTATGCTGAATACAGCGACGAAGGCGCTGAGGGCTATGATCTGGAGAAGGCTAAAGAGTATCTGACTGCCTGGGGCGGCGATCCTTCCACCATCTCCCTGCCCATCCTTTGCTCCAATGATGTAAAGGTTCGTATCGCTACCATTATGCAGGCTGACCTGGCTGAGATCGGCATCAATGTTGAAATTGTTTCCATGGATCAGGCTACCTATCTGTCTCAGACTTCCAGCGGCGACTTCACCGCAGCTCTCACTTCTTGGTCTCCCTCCAACGCGCTGACCTACCTGCAGAGATATCATTCCAGAAGACGTGCTTCCAACCCTGGTTCTCTCAACGATCCTGAGGTAGATGCACTGGTTGAGCAGGCTGAGTCCACCATTGATGAGGCTGCCAGAACTGAGCTGCTCCATGAGATCATCGTTAAGGTCAATGGCCTTGTTCCTCAGCCCACCCTGTATCAGAGTGTAAACTTCAGAGCCTTTGACGCCAGACTGAAAGGCGTTGTCCCCAGTGCTACCGGTTATGTTGATTTCCACCGCTGCTACTGGGAGGCTTAATCCTCTGTCAGTAAATAACCTTTAACTGTGTGAATGTGTGCAATCTGCTATCTCCTTGGAGATAGCAGATTGCCTATTCAGCTAACTTTGTCCAAGCTATCATGTTTTGAAGATGGTTGTCCAGACCGCGTGTTGAATTGGCTGCCTTACTGGTTGCCATAATACGCATGAAATGTATGGAGGCAAAATGATTAAGTATGTAGTAAAGAGATTGCTTGCGTTGATACCGGTTATTATCGGTGTAACCATGTTGGTATTCTTTATTCTGAAATCTGCCCCCGGTGACCCTGTCCGTTTGATTTTGGGTGAGCAAGCTACACCGGAGCAGGTGGCGGAATTGACTGAACAGATGGGGTTGGATCAGCCCTTGTTGGTTCAGTATGTGAAGTATATGATCGGTTTGGTTCAGGGTGATCTGGGAATTGCTTACAGTACCAGACGGCCTGTTGCCGATGAAGTGTTCTCCCGTTTCCCCTACACACTGAAACTCTCTTTGGTGGCTACAGTAGTATCCATTGCTCTGGCAATTCCATTGGGTATTATTGCAGCTGTCAAACAAAATACTGTTATTGACAATGTGAGCATGTTTGTGGCCCTCATTGGTATTTCCATGCCAATGTTCTGGCTGGCTCTACTCCTGATGCTGCTCTTCTCTTTGAAGCTAGGTTGGTTCCCCGTATCCGGTGCAGCCAGTTGGCAGAGTTACATATTGCCCGCCTTTGCCCTGGGATTTATGAACATGGCTTCCACAGCCAGAACTACCCGTTCTTCCATGCTGGAAACCATTCGCCAGGACTATATCCGTACTGCCCGCAGCAAAGGTGTATCCAATAGTGTGGTAATCCGCAAACATGCCTTTAAAAATGCTTTGATCCCCACCATTACTGTCTGCGGACTGCAGATTGGTAGCTTGTTGGGTGGTTCGGTGCTTTGTGAAACTGTTTTCGCATGGCCTGGTATTGGCCGTCTGATGGTGCAGGCTATCTCTGCCCGTGATGTTCCCATGGTACTTGGATGTACGGTTATCTTTACCATCTGCTTCTCCATTGTAAACCTGTTGGTTGACCTGCTGTATGGTTTTGTAGATCCCCGCATCAAGTCCATGTACTCATAAGGAGGGAACCCTATGCAAAATACAACTGCACCGGCAGTTTCCCGTGCAGAAGCTGTCAAAAAATATAAAAAGACCAGCCAGTTTGGCGAGACTATGAAACGTATGGCTCGCAACAAAGCGGCGGTTTTAGGCCTTATTATTCTGGTGGCCTTGATTCTCATGTCCCTTTGCGCTGATTTCCTCTACGATTATGATACCTACGTGGTCAAACAGAACATCGCGGACCGGCTTCAGTGGCCATCGGCCCAGCATCCCCTGGGTACCGATGAGTTTGGACGGGATCTGCTGGCACGAATTGTCCATGGTTCCCGTACGTCCTTACTCTTGAGCTTTGCCGCTGTGGCATTGAGCTTGGCGGTGGGCGGCTTTTTGGGAGCTATTGCCGGATATTACGGCAAGTGGCTGGACAACCTGCTCATGCGGATTATGGACGTTATTCTGGCCATTCCAATGACCCTGTTTGCTATGGTTATTGTGGCGGCGCTGGGCGCCAGTACCCTCAACCTGGTTATTGCCCTGTCTGTCTCTCAGATTCCCACCTTTGCTCGTGTAGTGCGGGGCGCTGTATTAACCGTTAAGGATTCTGAGTACATTGAGGCGGCCCGGGCTATTGGCCAGAGAGACCTGTCTATTATTTCTGCCCATGTGCTGCCCAACTGTATGGCCCCCATTATTGTACAGACCACCCTGCGTATTGCCGCGACCATTACATCTACCGCGTCTCTCAGCTTCTTGGGACTGGGCGTTACCGCTCCCACGCCTGAGTGGGGCGCGCTGCTCTCCACTGGTAGAACCTTTATTCGTGATTCCAGCTATCTCACCTTCTTCCCGGGACTGTTTATTATGATTACCATTCTCTCTCTCAATCTGTTGGGTGACGGATTAAGAGATGCCCTCGACCCGAGACTGAGATAGGAGGAAGCACAATGCGTGAAAATAAAAGCAAATATTCCATTGACATTGAGGACCTGTATGTGGAATACCGTACCGATTACGGTGTTGTTAAAGCCCTCAATGGAATGGATTTGAAGATTGAACATGGTAAAACCCTGGGACTGGTTGGAGAAACCGGCGCAGGGAAAACCACCACTGGTTTGTCCATCCTCAAACTGATTCCCGATCCCCCAGGCGTGATTGTAGGGGGCAGCATCAAGCTGGATGGGGAAGACCTGATGGAAAAGACCGAGAAAGAGATGGGGCAGATTCGTGGTAAGGAAATCTCGATGATTTTCCAGGACCCTATGACCGCCCTCAACCCGGTTATGACTGTCGAGGAGCAGATTGCTGAGAGTATCGAGCTCCATGAGCAGGTTTCCAAGTCTGAGGCCATTGAAAAGGCGAGAGCTATGCTGGAGCTGGTAGGTATCCCCGGTGAGCGTGGAAAAGAGTATCCCCATCAGTTCTCCGGCGGTATGAAGCAGCGTGTAGTAATCGCTATCGCCTTGGCCTGTAACCCCTCGCTCCTGATCGCCGACGAGCCTACTACCGCTCTGGATGTTACCATCCAGGCCCAGGTGCTGGAGATGATGAAGGAACTCAAGGAAAAGTACAACACCTCCATGCTGATGATTACCCATGACCTGGGTATCGTGGCGGAGATTTGTGACACCGTTTCCATTATCTACGCCGGCCAGGTGGTAGAGCATGGCAATTTGGAGGACATCTTTGAGAACACCCGTCATCCCTATACTGAGGGACTGTTTAACTCGCTGCCCAATTTGAAAGACCGCAAAGCCAAGCTCAAACCCATTAAGGGCCTGATGCCTGACCCGGCTAACCTGCCTGAGGGATGTGCTTTCTGTCCCCGTTGCGATTATGCTATGGAGATCTGTAAAACCCAGAAGCCAGAAAAGATCTATCGCAACGATGGACACTATGTCCGTTGCCATCTGTACAATGAGGAAAATATTCAGGAAGGGAGGCTGGAAACCCGATGAGCGAAGCAAAAGATATTCTGCTTGACGTACGTGGCCTGAAAAAATACTTCAACACCAAGAGAGGCCTGCTTCACGCGGTGGATGATGTAACCTTTACCATTGAACGGGGTAAGACCCTGGGTGTGGTAGGTGAGTCTGGATGTGGCAAGTCCACTACCGGACGTGCCATTCTTCATCTGTTGGAGCCCACTGCTGGTGAGGTGTACTTTGAGGGACGGGACATCTGCAAGATGAGCAAGGAAGAAATCCGCAATATGCGCACCGATATGCAGATTATTTTCCAGGACCCTTTCTCTTCTTTGGACCCCAGAAGAACCATCAGTGAAATCATCGGTGAGCCGCTGAAAATCAACGGTATTATCAAAGATAAGGATGCCCGTCTGGAACGGGTATTGGAACTGATGGAAACCGTCGGCCTGGCCGAGCGGCTGGTCAATACATATCCTCATGAGCTGGATGGCGGACGCCGTCAGCGTGTTGGTGTGGCCCGGGCGTTGGCGGTAAATCCCAAGTTTATCGTCTGTGACGAGCCAGTTTCCGCCCTGGATGTATCCATTCAGGCCCAGATTCTCAACCTGATGAAAGAGCTTCAGGAAAAAATGGGACTGACCTATATGTTCATTACCCATGACCTGTCGGTAGTCAACCACTTCTCCGATGATATCGCGGTAATGTACCTGGGCAAGCTTATTGAGAAAGCCCCCGCGGAGGAGCTGTTTGAGCACCCCACCCATCCCTACACCCAGGCTCTGTTGTCAGCTATTCCCATTCCCGATATTCACCACAAGAGAGAGAGAATCCTGCTCAAAGGTGAGATTACCTCTCCCATCAACCCCAAGCCGGTTTGCCGGTTTGCCAACCGCTGTATCCATGCCACCGACCGTTGTCGGCAGGCAGAACCGCAGCTGAAAGAGATCTCCCCAGGGCACTTTGTATCCTGTTTCCTGGTGGACGACCAATAAAAGCGCTGTAATTTTTCCCCGGGGTGGGCTTTCCAAAGAAGCCGGGCCCCAATATGTGTGATTTTGCTGTTTGTGGGCGGGCAAATGCGCCGCAGACGATCACCAATGGTTGGAAAAGCCAGTCGGTGACCGGTGTCATCGTTTGGCTTTTATTTTGAAAACGATTCCAATACAGGAGGGGCATCATGTATAACATTGATGAAATCAAGGTACAAAATCAACAGGACTGCTGGTCGATGATGTATATGTACATCGCCAGAGGTATTATGGATATTTGTGGACGGGCCGGTGAGGGCGTAATCCGCGAGGCGGTACGCCGCTATGGTATGGACCGGGGCGCCGCTATGAAAGAGCGTTTGGAAAAGGCTGGATTTAAAACCAACCTGAAAACCCTCTTTACCATCGGCAGTGACTGCACCGTAGACCCCCGTTTCCGGGAGAATCTGCTGCGGGAGGATGAGCAGGTCCGCCTGTGGGAAGTTTATACCTGTCCTCTGGCCGATTTCTGGAAAGAGTACGGGGAGGAGGACCTGGGCCACTACTTCTGTGAGCAATGTACCCATGCCTGCGTCAAGGCCTTTACCGATGGCAAAGCCCAGACCAACCTGTCCAAAAAACTGACCCATGGCAACAACTTCTGCCGGTTCTCGGTATACTACCGTCCCGCCAACCTGGATCCAGACAAGCGGGGCGCCTCCTTTGCCGAGTTTGATCCCGGTTATCAGGAGCCCGATCCTTCGGTGCTGAAACCTGTGGAAGCCAAAGCTTCCATTAACCTGAATATGCTGAAACTCTACTACTATCTGCTGGAAGTGGCCACCGAGCGGTTTGGCAACGAAGGTGCCAGTGCGGTTGCTCAGGGCCTGCAGGGCTTTGCTGAGGACTGTGCCGAAATGATGAAGGTGAAAGCGGAGCATACCCTCAAACAGCCCGATGCCGAATTCCTGGGCCTCAACTTCCCGATGGCTCTCTGCAGCGATGAGGAGCCGTTCTGGAAGGACCATGACAAATACAACGCCAAGAAGATTATGGATTCCAATTTCTATGCCATTTTCAATCAGGCGTTGGGCCTGTAAGCTGCGGTCAGCTGGGATGATTGACGCAGAAACCGATTTTTTTACAGAAGGGGTATTGAGATGTACACTGTAGAAGAAAATAGACTGATCAATTTGTCGGATGGTTATACTGTCCTGTATGGTTATTTGGTTCGGGCACTGTTGGATGAGTTTGGCGTGGAAGGTGACGCCGCTGCCCGTGAAGGAACCCGCCGCTACGGTGCTGACCGTGGCCGCAACAGCCGGGAAAAACACCTGAAAATGGGTGCCAAGATCAATATGAAGAGCCTCTTTGGCCTGGGTGGAGATCTGCCACCAGATCCCAGATTCCGCAGAGAGCTGCAGGAGCTCAACCCCCAGGAGCGTATCTCTCACACCTTGATCTGCCCCATGGCGGACACCTGGAAAGCCTATGGCATGATGGCAATTGGCCGGATGTACTGTGAGGAGTTCCACTTTGCCTGCTACAACACCTATGCTTATGGGTATACCCAGGTAGAACTGGCCAAGACCCAGACCCAGGAGGGGGACGAGTACTGCGCTTTCAATGTAATCCTCCGCCCTGAGAACCTGCCGGATGAGCTGAAACCTGTCTGCTTTGCCGAGTATGACCCGGCCTATGTGCAGCCATCCTTTACCCGCACCAAACCCGATGGGAAAATCGGCTTTAACTCCCTGAGTGTCAAGATTTTCTACTATCTGTTGGAGGCTGCCGAGGAGAGATTGGGCGAAAAGGGCCGGCAGGCCATTGCCCATGGTCTGAACGAGGCGGCTAAGGACGCGGTCCGTTTCCTGAAGAAATCCGCTGAGGAGCAGGGAATTAAGTGGGATGCCCAGTTCTATGATTACAACTATCCTTTCTACTTTGATAATGAGCACAATCCCATGTGGGAACAGTACGGAAAACATGGTACCAAAGAGATGCTGGAGAAAGAATTCTTCTCCATTATCAAGGAAGGCTTAGGGAGGTAATACATGAAAATATCTGCATTTGATTTCATTTTTACCAATGGATTACTTGTAGACGGTACTGGTAGCGCTCCTCATCACGCCGATTTAGGCGTGGTGGGCGGCGCTATTGCCGCAATTGGGGAACTATCCGGGGAACAGGCTGCCCGTCGCATTGATCTGGATGGTCTATGTCTCTGTCCGGGTTTTATTGATTCCCACAGCCACACAGATGCTTACTGCGAAGAATATCCCGGTGCTGTGTGAAAAATCCTTCTATGTGTTACCACTGACGTATGTGGCCTTTGCGGCGGCAGCGCCGCTCCTGTGGGAAGCGGCTGGTTGGAGCTGCGCCGGCCCAGTCTCAACGGCAAGCCGCCGCAGGCGGTTTCCTTTGCGCAATATGCTGATCTTATCAATAGCCAGGGGAACAGTACCAATATGGCCTTGTTGGTGGGCAACAGCAATTTGCGCACCCACGCCATGGGATATGCTGACCGACCAGCTACCAATGAAGAATTGACGATCATGGAAAATATGTTGGTGCAGGCTATGAAAGAGGGCGCCTGGGGACTTTCTACGGGTTTGACCTATGTTCCCAGTGAGTTTGCCACAACCCAGGAGCTGATAGCTCTCTGCAAAAAGATGAAGCCCTATGGCGGTGTCTATAATTCCCATATGCGCAATGAGAGTGACCGTCTGGAAGAAGCAGTGGATGAAGTAATTGAGATTGCTCGTGCCAGTGGCTGTAAAGGCCATATTTCTCATCTGAAAACCACTGGCCATCAGAATTGGGGAAAGGCAAAACGTTGTCTGTCCCGAATTGAAGAGGCCAATCGACAGGGAGTGGATATTACTTTTGATGTCCACCCATACAATGCTGGGTCATTGAGCCTGGCCTCCATGCTTCCCCGATGGGTACTCAGCGAAAATTATGGGGAAAATTTTCGCCTGTTGAAAGACCCAGAGAGCAAAGAACGGATTGCGGCAGATTTACAGCGAACGGGTTGGGAAAACCTGGTGCTGTTAAGCGGCTTTGATCATATTGTGGTCAGTTACGCGGCAGGTCAGCCCCAATACAATGGAAAAACTATTACTCGAATTGCGGAGGAGCTGAAAGTCAGTGAACTGGATGCCTTTTTGCGTGTATTGCTGGACTGCAAAGGAGATGTGATGAGCGTATTTTATGCCATTGGTGAGGAGGACTTGCGGACTTTTTTGCAAAGCCCTTACTGTTCTATTGGCACCGATGCTTTTGCCCGCCATTACAGTGGACCCACTGCGGCTGGAACTCCCCATCCTCGAAATTATGGTGGATTTCCCAGGTTTTTGGGGAAGTATGTACGAGATGAAAAATTAATGAGCCTGGAGGAAGGAATCCGTAAAATAACAGGTTATCCAGCCAAGTGTTTCGGGCTGAGAGGCCGTGGACTTTTAAAGGAGGGATACCATGCGGATCTGGTGGCTTTTGATCCGAAAACTATAGCGGAGCAGGGCGATTTTATCACTCCAAATCGAAAGCCCAAAGGCATTGAGTATGTGGTTATCAATGGAAAGATGGCGGTGGACAAAGGGCAATTTCAGGATATTAGAGCCGGAAGAATGCTACTGCACCATGAACAATAGCGAAACACAAAACCAATTCTGTTGTTCTGCCGATTATTAGAATGAACTATTGCCAATTTGTATGTGCAATGAGTGCCATTTTAAATCTTTATCAGTAAAAAAAATGACAGTAATTAAAATTTGTAATAAAAACCAGAAATTGTGGCCTGTCCCGATTGTTTGTTATATGTTATACTATTGGTATGGCCGAAGGCTATAGACGTTTTGTGAGGGAGTAAGGCCTCCCAATTCAATTTGAAAGGCGGTTTATTCCATGGGTTACAGCTTAAGCTTCCAAGAAGCCAACCAACTGTTTCGCAACCTTTCCGCGGAGTATAAAATTTACGCGCCCAAGCGGTTTGAGAAGCAGGGCAGATACTCGGATACCGATATTATCCGGTATGATGAGGTTCATTCGGTAGAGGAAATTGTCTACCAGGAGAGATCTGATTACTCTGCCAAAGAGGTAATCAGCCCCATCAC
>CALXEL010000089.1 GCA_944387315.1 uncultured Clostridia bacterium | reverse complement strand
TGGGGTGAGCCAGCGCCTCCCGGACAGCGTCCTGTCCAGTCAGCTCAGGGGTAAAGGGATTGGGGGTCAACACCTCCATTAAATTTTCCTGGGGTAGGGTAAAGGTTTCGCTTCGGGTGTCAAAACCCACTTCCAGTGCAATGGGCTGCATAGATAGCACCTCCTAAATATCGATATACAACTCTATAGTAGCACAGGAAAGCAAAATTGTATCTGTTCGGATTTCATAAATTTATAGGGTATTTTTTTATTGTGCCGTCAAATTTTTATTCGGTTCCCTTTAAAAGATGAGCTCCTTTCGACAGAAAAAAAGAGTAAATCTGGGTATGATGGATAAATGTAAAAATACTATAAAAAACAGTGGGCATTGCCTTGAATATTTTTGTGCAAATACAATAAATCCAAAACAAAAGAATCGGACTGTTTTTCAGGTTTTACACAACTGTTACTTGAAATCATTTCCAAAAACTGATACTATGGGAATAGAAATGGAGGGATACCAATATGGCTAGAATGTTGAAAAAAGATTGCCAGCAACTGCGTTCATTCCACCAGGGAACCAACAGTCATGTCTATGAGTGGATGGGAGCGCATCCCGCTAAACGAGGCAAGCGGGAGGGATTCCTCTTTCGCACCTGGGCGCCCAACGCCCAGGGTGTGGCCGTTGTGGGAGACTTTAACCAATGGGATGGCCAGGCCAACCCCATGAAACGTCTGGATGACGGGGGCGTGTGGGAGTGCTTTATCCCGGGGCTTCAGACCTTTGATCTGTACAAGTACAGCATTATTACCCCCTCGGGGGATGTGCGCCTGAAAGCGGACCCCTATGGTTTTCACACCGAAACCCCGCCGGCTACCGGCTCTAAGCTCTATGACCTGGAGGGGTTCCAGTGGAAGGATGACAAGTGGATGGAACAGCGTAAGGGCAAAAATCCCGCCCACTGTCCCATGAATATTTACGAGGTCCATCTGGGCTCCTGGCGGCGGTACAGCGACAACAACTATTTTGACTACAAAAAACTTTCGGTAGAGTTGGTCCGCTATGTCAAGGAGATGGGGTATACCCACATTGAGCTGATGCCTATTACCGAGCACCCCTTTGACGGGTCCTGGGGCTATCAGGTGACCGGTTATTTTGCCCCCACCTCCCGATATGGAGAGCCCAAGGACTTTATGGAGCTGGTCAACAGCTGCCACCAGGCGGGAATCGGGGTCATTATGGACTGGGTGCCCGCTCACTTCCCCAAGGACGCCCATGGGTTGTATGAATTTGACGGGGAGCTCTGTTATGAGTACCAGGATCCCCAAAAGCAGGAGCACAGCCAGTGGGGTACCCGGGTCTTTGACTATGGCCGGGGAGAGGTAGTCAGCTTTCTCATGTCCAGCGCCATGTACTGGATTGAAAAATACCACATTGACGGTATCCGGGTGGACGCTGTGGCGTCCATGCTCTATTTGGACTATGGCCGGGAGAACTGGCAGTGGTCTCCCAATATCCATGGGGGCAGAGAAAACCTGGAGGCGGTGGCTTTCCTGCGAAACCTCAATACCGAAATTCTCACCGCCCACCCCGATGTAATGATGATTGCCGAGGAGTCCACCTCCTGGCCGCTGGTTACCAAGCCGGCTTCGGTGGGGGGATTGGGCTTTACCTTTAAGTGGAACATGGGCTGGATGAACGACATGCTTCACTATATGTCTTTGGACCCCATCTACCGGGCGTACAACCATGACAAGCTGACCTTCAGCATGTTCTACGCCTTCAGTGAAAACTTTGTCCTGCCTATCTCCCATGACGAGGTAGTCCATGGCAAGCACTCCCTCATTGAGAAGATGCCGGGGGATTACTGGCAAAAATTTGCTGGGGTACGTGCCTTTTTGGGCTATATGATGGCATACCCGGGCAAAAAGCTGATGTTTATGGGGGCTGAGCTGGGCCATTTTATCGAGTGGAACTACCAGCAGGAACTGGACTGGCTGCTGCTTCGCTATGACAGCCACCGGCAGCTGCAGCACTTCTTTGCCACCATCAACAAGTTCTATAAGGAAAATCCCCCTCTGTGGCAGGTGGAGGACAACTGGGATGGGTTCCAGTGGATTGATCACCATGACCATCTGCAAAACATTATCTCTTTCCGCCGAATCGATGAGAAAGGGGAGGAAGTGGTGATTGTGTGTAACTTTGCTCCGGTGCTTCGCAAGGACTACCGGGTGGGGGTCCCCTATGCCAGAACCTATAAAGAGGTCCTCAACACCGATTGGGAGGAGTTTGGCGGCACCGGGCAGGGCAATCCCAAGGCCATCCGCTGTGAATATACCCCTATGCATGGCTTTGAAAGTTCTATCTCTCTGACCATCCCACCCCTCTCCACCCTCTATCTCAAGGCCCAGAAGCCTCGGGCCCGTAAAAAGAAAGCTGATACAACCCCCGAAACCCCGCAATAATTCTGGAGGTGATCCTTCATGGTACATAAAAAAGAATGGCTGGCCATGTTGCTGGCGGGAGGACAGGGCAGCCGCCTGTATGCCCTCACCAAAAACCTGGCCAAACCCGCTGTCCCTTTTGGGGGCAAATACCGCATCATTGACTTTCCTCTTTCCAACTGTGTCAACTCAGGGATTGATACCGTTGGGGTACTGACCCAGTATCAGCCGTTGGTCCTCAACGAGTACATTGGCAATGGCCACCCCTGGGACCTGGACCGGATCTCTGGCGGGGTGTTTGTGCTGCCTCCCTATCAGAAAAGCTCCGGCTCCGACTGGTACACCGGTACCGCCAACGCCATCTATCAGAATATCAACTTTATCGAGCGGTATAACCCGGATTATGTAGTGATCCTGTCGGGAGACCACATCTACAAAATGGACTACTCCCTCATGCTCCAGTTCCACAAGGAGCACGACGCCGACTGTACCATTGCTGTGCTGGATGTCCCCCTAGAGGAGGCCAGCCGGTTCGGCATTATGAGCGTGGATGAAAACAGCCGGATTTATGAGTTTGAGGAAAAACCAAAACAGCCCAAAAGTACTCTGGCCTCTATGGGTATCTATATCTTCTCCTGGCCCAAGCTCCTCCACTACCTGGTGGAGGATGAAAAAGACCCCAATTCCAGCAAGGATTTTGGCAAAAATGTCATCCCCCGTATGCTGGCTGAGGGGCAGAAGCTGGTGGCCTATCCTTTCCATGGTTACTGGAAGGACGTGGGAACCATCGACAGTCTGTGGGAAGCCAATATGGACCTGCTCAATCCCTCGGTCCCCCTGGAACTGTATAACCCTGACTGGAAAATTTACGCCAGAAACCCGGTAATGCCCCCTCACTATATTGCTGAGGGCGCCCGGGTGGAAAATTCCATGATTCCCGAGGGCTGTACCGTTGGGGGCGTGGTGGATTTCTCGGTGCTCTTTGCCGGCGTCACAGTGGAGCCGGGGGCAGTGGTACGGGATTCTATCCTGATGCCTGGGGCAGTGGTCAAATCCGGCGCGGTGGTGGAGTACGCCATTGTGGCGGAAAACGCGGTCATCGGCCAGGATGCCCAGGTGGGCAAGCGGCCGGAATATGTGAAGGATAAAAACGATTGGGGTATTACTGTGATTGGCAACGGGGTTACCATTGGTCCCCGGGTAATCATTCCCCCGAAAGCTATGGTTGAGCAGGATTGCCTGGAGGTGAAATAGGGTGAGAGAGAACGAAATGCTGGGCATTATTTTTTCCAATATGCATGACCACACCCTGGGGATGCTCACCGAAAAGCGCACCACAGCTTCGGTGCCCTTTGGGGGCCGGTACCGGTTTATTGACTTTACCCTTTCCAATATGGTGAATTCCGGTATTGGGGATGTGGGGATCATTACCAAAAGCAACTACCAGTCCCTGGTGGACCACATTGGTTCGGGAAAGGAGTGGGACCTGGATCGGAAACGGGGTGGGCTCTCCTTTTTGTCCCCCTTTAACAATGTGGGTTCAGGAATCTATCGTGGCCGGATTGAGGCCCTGTCCGGGGCGATGAATTTCATTCGCCACTCCAATGCCAAGTATGTGCTGCTTTCCGACACCGACGTCATCGCCAATATGGATTACCGGGCTATGTTGGAGGAGCATGTAGCCTCCCGGGCGGATGTGACCCTGCTGTATAAAAACGAGGCCAACCCGGGTAATTACAGCCGGGAGGTGACCTTCCTGCGGATGGATGACACTGGCCGGGTGGTGGAGGCCAGTCGTTCCGATCAGCCGGCCGCTGATGGCAAGCTCTTTTTGGACATTATTTTGATGGAGAAGCGGGTGCTGGAACGGTATGTCTCAGAAATTACCCGCCAGGGGGGACACTCCTTTACCAAGGATTTCCTCCAGCCAAATCTTCAGAAACTCAACATCCGGGGCTTACCGGTGCGGGGTGTCTCCCTTAAGGTGTGCAGCTTACAGGCCTATTTCGAGGCCAATATGGAGCTGCTCAACCCCCTGGTGCGCCAGGAGCTGTTCTGGGGCAACCGGCCCATTTATACCAAGGTGCGGGATGAAGTCCCCGCCAAATATGGCCTCTGCGCCAAGGCGGACAACTGTCTGGTGGCCGACGGCGCCATTATTGAGGGAGAGATTGAAAACTCCATTATCTTCCGGGGTGTCCGGGTGGAAAAGGGAGCCAAGGTGAAAAACTGCATCCTAATGCAGGGCACCACAGTGGAGGAAAACGCCAGCCTCAACTGTGTCATTACCGATAAGAATGTACGAATTCAAAACAACCGGGTATTGACTGGTTACAATACCTATCCCGTCTTTATTGCCAAGGGAAGTGTGGTATAGCCCAGGCTGCCAGGAAGGAGAGGAACGCCCATGAAGATTTTGTTTGCCGCCAGCGAGGCGGTACCTTATATGGCTTCGGGAGGGCTGGCCGATGTGGCGGGAGCGTTGCCCAAAGCCCTCTGCGCTGCCGGACATGACTGCCGGGTGGTGCTGCCCCTCTATGGGGACATCGCTCCCGCTCTGCGTCAGCAGCTGCGGCTGGTGGCCCAGTTCCAGGTACCCCTGGCCTGGCGCAGCCAATACTGTGGAGTCTGGCAGGGCCAGGTAGGGGCGGTAACCTACTACCTATTGGACAACGAGTATTATTTCAAGCGCCCCGGCCTCTATGGCTTTTATGACGACGGGGAGCGGTACGCCTATTTTTCCAAGGCTGTACTGGAAATGCTGCAATATCTGGATTTCACTCCCGATATTCTCCACTGCAATGACTGGCAGACCGGCATGATTCCCCTCTATCTCAATCTGTTTTACCGTCCGGTGCCCTGCTGCCGGGAACTTAGGACTGTATATACTATCCACAATATCGCCTACCAGGGCCGGTATGGTACCGAAATGGCCTCCGATGTGCTGGGAATCCCCTACTATGCCATGGGGCAGGTGGAATATCAGGGGGATGTAAACCTGATGAAAGCTGGCATTGAGGCGGCGGACCGGGTGACCACAGTGAGCCCTACCTATGCCCAAGAGCTACTGGACCCCTGGTATGCCCATGGACTGGACGGACTGCTCCGGCAGCGGCAGGATAAGCTGACCGGCATTTTAAACGGCATTGACACCGAGAGCTACAACCCCCAGACTGACCCGGCCCTGACGGTCCATTACAACAGCCGGAGCCTGGCAGGGAAGGCAAAAAACAAGTCCCAGCTCACCAGTCAGATGGGACTGGAAGAGGGACGGATGCTGATGGGTATGGTAACCCGTTTGGCCTCCCATAAGGGGCTGGACCTGGTCCAGTACATATTGGAGGAGATGCTGGCCTCCACCCCTCTCAACCTGGTGGTACTGGGTACCGGGGAGTATGGGTACGAGAGCTTTTTCGCCCAGATGCAGAAGATGCATCCAGGACGGGTGGCGGTACACCTGGGCTTTGTGCCCCAGTTGGCTCGCCAGATTTACGCCGGGTGTGACACCTTTTTGATGCCCTCCAAAAGTGAGCCCTGCGGCCTTTCCCAGATGGTGGCCCAGCGGTATGGTACTCTGCCCATTGTCCGGGAGACAGGGGGACTTAAGGATTCCATTGTGGATATGGGCAACCCCCAGGGCAACGGGTATACCTTCCAGACCTACAACGCCCACGACATGCTGGACGCGGTGCGCCGGGCATGCCGGGATTACGAGAACCAAACCGAGTGGAAAAAGAAGGTCCGCCGGGCTATGGCCTGCGACTTCAGTTGGGACCGCTCTGCCCAAGCCTATCTGGCTCTGTACCAGGGGCTTCTGTCTTAAAAATAATTTAAAAAGAGCGTGGCTGAAAACAGCCACGCTCTTTTTAATGAGCCAGTTTATGGCAGCAGGGTCCGCACCACCCAGGCGCTCATAATAAACCCAACCAGGTCGGCGGTGAGAGCCGCCGGGAGTACATGGCGGGTGTTGGTGATTTTGGAGGCGCCAAAATAGATGGCAATGGTGTAAAAGGTGGTTTCGGTGGAGCCCATCATGGTGCTGGCCACCCGGCCCACATAGCTGCCCGGACCAAAGTCGGCCAACAGATCCTGGAAAATAACCATAGCGCTGCTGCCTGAGATGGGCCGCAGCAGAGCCAGGGGGATCACCTCCACCGGCAGGGAGAGCAGCTGAGCCAGAGGGGAGAGGGCATAGGAGAACACATCCAGGGCGCCGGAGGCCCGCAGCATTCCCACACCGGTAGTCAGTGCCACCAGGGAGGGTAAGATCCGGAAAGCTACCCCAATGCCCGAGCGGGCTCCCGAAACAAAAGCATCAAAGACTGGCACTTCATGGAGCAGGCCATACAGGGTAATAAAGGCCAGGATGCCAGGGACTATATAATTGCTGATTTGAGCCATCTTTTATCTCCTCCATACCTTTTCCAGCAGTTTAGCCATACAGAAGCCGCTGGCAACCGAAACAGCTGAGGCAATCCAGACGGCAGGCAGTATTTCCATGGGGGCCTGTGATCCAGCCCCCAGACGGAGCATGGCGGTGGTGGTGGGAATCAGCTGGAGGGAGGCGGTGTTGAGTACCACAAACAATACCATATTGTTGCTGGCAGTCCGGTGGGTGCGCTCCTCTTTTTCCATAGCCTGGATAGCTGAGATACCCAGCGGGGTGGCAGCGTTGCCCAGCCCCAACAGATTGGCCGCCAGGTTCATGGTGATGGCCCCCATGGCCTCCCCCTTTGGGGCAAGACCTTTGAAAATTCGACAGGTGATGGGAGAAAACAGTCGGGAAATCTTGTGGGTCAGATGACAACTTTCCGCAATTTTCATCACACCTGCCCATAAACACATGGAACCGCCAATTTGTAAAATTAAATCAATGGCTTTGCGGCACTCTCCAATGGCGGCGGTGGACACCTGTTCCATCCTGCCATTGATGACGCCAAACACAATGGAAAGCGCAATCATACCGGTAAAAATCCACGACATCATAGGCCCCATTCCCCTTTCTGTATCTGGGTGGCAGACAGCTTGCCCTATTTGAAAACCATGTAAAAATATTCCATAAAAAATTTGTAACTTTTTACATTTATGGATAAATGTCCTTTTGATTTTCCACTTTTTGCTGTATTCTTTTACCATGGTATGAGGCCAGAAATAAAAGTATGTCAGGTATTTAAAATTTGACATTTTTGTCAAATTTTGCTAAAATACAATCGTGGAGATTTCCCGACAGACTTCGTCAAAAAGGCGTCAGTTTTTCGGTGAAATTGTGGTTGTGAGAGAGTAGAAAAGAAAGGTTGATAATAACATGAAATCCACAGGAATTGTTAGAAAAGTCGATGACCTGGGCCGGGTGGTTCTTCCAATTGAGCTGCGCCGTACCCTGGATATCAATGAGCGGGACTCTCTGGAAATTTTTGTAGATGGCAATCAGGTGATTTTAAAGAAATATGAGCCTGCCTGTATCTTCTGCAACAGTGCCGATGATGTCATTACATTTAAAGGAAAAAATGTCTGCAAGCATTGTATTGCCGAAATGATGAAGTAAAAAAACTTTGTATGTGTGAATTTGTGTGTTTGAAACGGATTGTCTCTTTGGCACTCCGTTTTTTTGTTAGGGATTCCAGCAGTTTTTTGTCCCTAAAAGCACACTGTATTTACAAGAGAACTTCTTGCTCTGTGGAATGAAGGAGGAAGGAATATGAGAAAGAAATGGTTGGTTCTGCCCCTTATTGGGGTACTGGTTCTCTGCACCGCCTGCGCCCCTAAAGCCAAAGGGCCCTACAGCCAGGTGCCTCTGGAAAAGGTGACCACCCAGCACGACGCCGCCTGGTGGTGGCAGGAGTATATTGCCGATGGGGTCTACCAGTTCCAGTCAGGGATGGGAAAGGACCGGTTGGAAGATGAGAGCAATCTCATTGAGTATGCCATTACCAAGGCGGCCATAGACGGCCGCAGCCAGCCCGAAAGCTCCCAGGGGATGGGTTCGGATACCTGGGTGACCAAGGAGGTGCTGGAGGAGTATCTGGCCCGGTACTTTGGCCTGGAAAACAGCGATGGCCTCTACCTGACCCAGCTGACCAACGACGCAGGGGAGATTGGATTCTACTGTGTGGCTCTCCTTCATCAGGGGGAATACAAGGAGGAGGGCAAAAGCGGCGACGGTGTCTTTGAGGTCAGACAGATAGAATACCCGGACCAGTACCACGTACAGGTACAGGTTGTCCGGGTGGTTGACGAGTACGCCGCTGGGTATGACCGGGAGTACCTTTACTCCTTTGCCCACACCGGGGAGGATCGGTATATTTTAGAGGGGGTCCAGCTCAATAAGGTTCACAAGGAAGGTGTGCCTCAAACCACCGTTGAGGGGGCGGCGGCCCAAAGCCAGGAACTCTCCGGGGTCACCCCACTCAACGGGCTGAACAGTGAGGGCGTTTTAAATGGAACCTTCTATTACATGAGAGAGCGCAACGGGCTGGTGGCCCTGACCGGCGCCAAGGCGGAGACCCTGGAACCGGTGGCGCCTCCCTTCTATCTGACCCTGGAGCGGGGTGAAAAACTCCGGGGGTGTGAGCTCACCCAGGAGGGGCTGGCAGTGATGACCAGTACCCGATGGTTTTTGGTTTCCCCCAAGCTGGATGGATATGAGGAGAAAGCCTATCCCCAGCCGGTGGCCAACGCTGTGGATGTGTGCACTGCCTTTTCTGTCTCCTTTGACCTGCGGTATTTTGGTTACTGTGACTATGATGGGGCCAAAATTTATGACACCCAGCAGGAGCAGGAAATTCTGCTGGCCGCCCATCCCCATTTTGTGCCGGACGCGGAGGGCAGAGCCATGATGAGCAACCTGACCTGGGGAACCCCCGCCTTTACCCGGGACGGGAAGTATGCTCTCAGCACCCAATATGGCTATGAGTACATAGGGGGTATGCTGGTCTGGAACCTGTCCACTGGGGAGAGCCGCGTTATGGAGGCCGCCTATGGCTGGGGCAGCAACATTGTCGGCCCAGTACAGGGCAAGCTGCTGGCAGCTGACAACGGCCAGAAACTGGAGGAGGGCCACTACCTGATGGATCTGGAAACAGGAGAGATCCAGCCTTTGGAGCTGAGCGGCATCCATCAGATGAACCCGGGCATTTCCAGCATCTTTGTAGTAGATGGGGACCGGCTTTTCTATCTGGATCAGCAGCTGACCCAGGATGGCTCTGGCTCCTATCAGACGGCCCTTTACCAGGTGGATCTGGAAACTGGCGCCATGACCCCCACTGGATTTTCCGCCACCGGCGGGGAGGTCTCGATCCGGGGCGCCGGGGAGGGCTGGCTTTTGCTGAGCTATGTCAATTATAATGATATGACCGATTACGGTATGGTGTCGGTCCGTCTGGATAGCTGACCTTAAAAAAGGCGGCGTGACCGAAGTCACGCCGCCTTTTTTTATTTTGTTTATTAGTCCTTTTGTGCCTCATGCTCACAGTAGAGGCATTTGTAGCTGCCCTGGCTGCCCTCGATGGGGACGAATTTGGGAGGAATTCCCCGCTCCACCAGGGTGATACAGCTGTGGTTGGTACAGTGGTAGCCCTGGGTGACCACCTGGGCGGTGTCTTTCTCCCGTTCTTCCAGCCGGGGAGCGCCGGCAACCCCCAGCAGGGTCATAATCAGAGCCATCCGCACATATCTGCCGCAGAGCACCTGTTTAAAGTAGGCGGCTCTGGGGTCGTTGTCCACTTCCGGGGTGATTTCATTGACCCGGGGCAGGGGATGGAGCACAATCATGTCGGGTTTGGCCAGGGCCATCTTCTCGGTATCCAGAATATAGGTGTCCCGCAGCCGCAGGTATTCCTCCTCATCGGAGAACCGCTCCTGTTGTACCCGGGTCATATACAGCACATCCAGCTGGCCGATGACCTCCTCCAGAGAGGCGGTCTCCCGGTAGGAGAGGCCGGCAGGGTCCAGTACCTCGGTAAAGAGGTGGGCGGGCATCTTCAGCTCATCGGGGGAGATGAAGATAAAGTTGACTCCCTCATAGCGGGAGAGGGCTTTTACCAGGGAGTGAACAGTGCGTCCAAACTTCAGATCGCCGCAGAAACCAATGGTAAAGTGGTCCAGTTTTCCTTTCAGGGTACGGATGGTCAGCAGGTCGGTGAGGGTCTGGGTGGGGTGCTGATGGCCTCCATCCCCCGCGTTGATAATGGGAATCCCGGAGAAGTGGGAAGCCACTGTGGGGGCTCCCTCCTTGGGGTGACGCATGGCGCAGATGTCGGCATAGCAGCTGACTACCCGGATGGTATCGGCCACTGTCTCGCCCTTGCTCACCGAGCTGGAGCTGGGGGAGGAGAAGCCCAGGGCTTTGCCTCCCAGGTGGAGCATGGCGCTTTCAAAGCTCAGGCGGGTACGGGTGCTGGGCTCATAAAACAGGGTGGCCAGTACCTTGCCCTCGCAGCAGTGGGCATATTTCTCTGGATTGTGGATGATCTTTTCCGCCAGATCCAGAATGGCAGTGATTTCAGATACGCTCAGATCCATTGGGTCGATGAGATGTCTCATAATTATACCTCCGCAAAACAGTTAGATTGCTGCCAGTGCCGGCAAACAGAAAAACCTCCCTCTGCCGGCGGCAAAGAGAGGTCTGGATTTTCGCGCGATGCCTGGCCGCCAGGTACAATTTGCCCCGCCAGGTGAAATGGGTCCCTTATTAGCCTCTCTGTGCTACTTTAAAGGCGACTACTTATCTTTGACATCATACTATAGAATCATTTGTTTTGTCAAGATTTGTCGGTAAACTTTATGGGGTGATTTTGCAATTTGTTTTTCAGTGGAAATCAATTTTAGAAGTATTTGTATTTGAAAATCTGCTTTTTACTTGTTTTTTGCGTTAATTTAACAATTTGTCTTGCAGAACGCTTTTTCATCTGTTAAACTGAAACATTATACACCCACAGGGTGAATTTTAAAAGGAAAGGGGATACCTATGGATTCTCAGATCAAACTGATTGCGGACCGCATCAAGGAACTGCGGGAGATACTGGAAGTGGAGCAGCAGGAGGTGGCTAAGCAGGTCGGCATTCCATTGGAAGAATACCAGAGTTACGAGAACGGCGAGGATGACATTCCTGTCGGGGTGATCTATGGAGTGGCAACGGTTTTGGGTGTGGATCCGACGGTGCTGCTCACTGGCGATGCCCCACGTATGACCGGCTACACAGTGGTGCGAGGTGGCAAAGGGGTCAGTGTGGAGCGGTATCAGGGGTATACCTTCAGTTCCCTGGCCTTTAACTATATTGGCCGGGAGATGGAACCCATGCTGGTTACCATTCTGCCCAGTGATGAGATTGCTCCGCTGGTAACCCACAGCGGCCAGGAGTTCAACCTCTGTTTGGAGGGCCGGGTCCGGGTGGAAATTGGGGAGCGCAGTTTTATTCTGGAAGCGGGGGACAGCATCTATTTTGACCCCCGGATTCCCCATGGCCAGCGAGCGGTGGATGTACCCACCCGTTTTCTCACTGTTATCAATGAGCAGTCCACCGCGTATCCCAATGTGCTGCCCACCGACAGGGAAGGGGGCGCCCGGAAATGATTGAGCGTTTTTTGGAGCGAACCCAGTTTTCTAGCTACGAGGATTTTAAGGCTAACTACAAGCTGAAGGTGCCTCAGGAGTTTAACTTCGCCTATGATGTGGTGGATGAGTGGGCTGCCCAACAGCCGGACAAGCCGGCTCTCCTGTGGTGTGATGATAACGGAAACGAGAGAGAATTTACCTTTACCCAGATGAAGGAGATGAGCAATCGGGCCGCCAATGTGATGGCTGGTTTGGGGATCGGCAAGGGAGACGCGGTCATGCTGATGCTCAAACAGCGCCCTGAGGTGTGGGCTTGTTTTCTGGCCCTCCATAAGCTGGGTGCCATCTGCATTCCCGCTACTTTCCAGCTGACCCCCAAGGACATTATCTACCGCTGCAATGCCGCCGACATCAAGATGATTTTGACTGTTGACGACAAGGAGATGATGGCCCACATTGCCGACTCCCAGAGCCAGTGCCCCACCTTGCGGCATCTGGGGGTAGTGGGAGACCACATTCCCGAGGGCTGGATTGATTTTCGCTCTGCCATGGCCCAAGCCAGCCCGGAGCATCCCCGGCCCGCCCACTGCAACGACAATGGGGACCCTATGCTCATCTATTTTTCCTCTGGTACCACCGGAATGCCCAAAATGGTTATGCACGACTTTACCTATCCCCTGGGCCACATTACCACCGCCAAATACTGGCATGGGGTGGAGGACGGAGGACGGCACCTGACCGTCTCCGACTCAGGCTGGGCCAAGTTTGCCTGGGGCAAAATCTACGGCCAGTGGATCTGCGGCGCGGTGATCGTGGCCTACGACACCGAAAAGTTCAATGCCAAGAACCTGCTGGAGACCATCAACCGGCTGAAGCTGACCACCTTCTGCGCCCCACCCACTATCTACCGGTTCCTGATTAAAGAGGATCTTTCTGTGTGTGACTGGTCCACCATCAAGCGGTGTACCATCGCCGGGGAACCCCTCAACCCAGAGGTGTTCTATCGGTTTAAGGAGGCCACCGGTTTGGAGGTGGCTGAGGGTTTCGGACAGTCGGAGACCACAGTCATTTTGGGAAATTATCCCTGGTTCCCGGTGAAGCCCGGCTCCACCGGCAAGCCCTCCCCCCTCTATGACATCGATATTGTGGATGAGGAAGGCCACTCCTGTGAGGACGGTATTGTGGGCTCCATTGTGGTACGCAATGCCGATGACCACCCCACTGGGCTGTTCCGCCGGTACTACCGGGATGAGGCGGTCACCCAGAAGTGCTGGAAAAACGGGATGTACAACACCGGTGACACTGCCTGGCGGGACGCCGATGGATATTACTGGTTTGTGGGCCGCAATGACGACGTTATCAAGTGTTCCGGCTACCGGATTGGACCCTTTGAGGTGGAGAGCGCACTGCTGACCCATCCCGCTGTACTGGAATGCGCAGTCACAGCCGTACCTGACCCCATCCGGGGCCAGGTGGTAAAGGCAACTGTGGTGCTGGTGAAAAACCGGGGATACCAGCCAGATGACGCCTTGAAAAAGGAACTGCAAAACCATGTAAAAAAGGTTACCGCCCCCTATAAATATCCCCGGGTGGTGGAATTTGTGGAGGAATTGCCCAAGACAGTGAGCGGCAAGATCCGCCGGGTACAGATCCGCCAGGAGGACGCCAAAAAATATTGACAGCCACTTAGCGGCCGGAAAACTTCCGGCCGCTTTTTTCACCTGTTGAGAAAATCCCCTCCAGGTGGTATACTGGGCTATCAGAGAGGAGGGAGAGGCCATGGAATATTCTCAGGTGTCTCCGGCGATTTTTCTGAGGCGGCCCAACCGTTTTATAGCCCATTGCCTGTTGGATGGCCGGGAAGTGGTGGCCCATGTGAAAAACACCGGCCGATGCCGGGAACTGCTGCTGCCAGGGGTCACTGTCTATCTGGAGCACAGTGATACACCTGGCCGCAAGACTGCCTACTCCCTCATTGGGGTACAAAAGGGGGAGCGGCTCATTAATATGGATTCCCAGGCCCCCAACAAGGTGGTGGGGGAGGCCCTGGCTCAGGGAACCCTGCCTTTGGATTCTCTGTCCGGCAGGCAGGTGACCAAAATCCGGCCTGAATACAGGATGGGGGAGAGCCGGCTGGACTTTCTGGTGGAGACCGAAGCCTATCCTGTCTATCTGGAAGTGAAAGGGGTTACCCTGGAAGAGGACGGGGTAGTGCTGTTTCCTGACGCCCCAACCCAGCGGGGCATCAAACATCTGGAGGAGCTGTCCCGACTGGCCCAGCAGGGGGAACACACCGCCCTGGTGCTGGTGGTCCAGATGGAAAATGTGCGCTATTTTACTCCCAACCGAAAGACCCATCCCCAGTTTGGGGAGGCCCTGGAGGCGGCGGCCCAGGCCGGGGTGGAACTTTGCTGCTGCGATTGCCTGGTTACCCCGGACAGTATGGTTCTCCACCAGCCAGTACCCATTCGCCTTTGATAAAACAAAAAACAGGTTTTGCCCAATGAAAGGGCAAAACCTGTTTTTTATCTGTTGGGTGGATTAAGCCAGCATAGCTTTGGTGCGCAGACAGGCGGCATCAGCGGCCTCTATGAGCATCTGGCATACAGAGGGTTCAAACCGGTGGATGACCGAGTTGCGGCAGGCGATTTCTCCGTTAAATTCCTTGGGGGACTCATCAAAAATTGCCCGATAAAAGGTCAGAGCGGTCAGTAAGGAACCGATGGGGCTGGCATGCTGGCCGTCATAAAAGTAGAGGTCAACTTCCGGGTGGCGGTTGCGCATCTCCTGCCAGGCCAGGCCAGCGGGAACTACCAAAGCTCCCAGCTCCCGGGCCAACCGCAGATAGGCGTCGGTCATCTCCTGCTGATGCTCCGGACGGTTTTGTTCAGACCAGGTCATAAAAGCTACCAGCTTGGAACCGGCACGAGTGATATAGTTGTTGATTTCCCGGGCGGCTACCAGGATGGATTCCGCTCCTGGAAAGGGATGGGCCAGCTGCTGCAGTACCACATAGTCATATCCGCCATAGGTAATATTGAACCGAACTTCCGGCTGGCTGCTGTGCCAGGCTAGGGACATTCCCCCATGAGCCAGTATGGTGCAGTCGGTTCGCCGATTGTTTTGGGCCGCTATCGCGGAAAGCATGTAGGGCATATCATTCATAAAAGTGTGACTGTTTCCAATAAAAAGCATTCTCATCCCATCAACCGCCTTTCCACCCTCTTATGAGAAAATCTTACCATACCCCATTGCCAATTACAACAGCGGCGATAAGAATTTTTAACCAGTCCCCCTTGAAAAAGGGAAACTTCCTCTTTGAACATATGAAAAAGCTGGGAATTCTTTTGGAATTCCCAGCTGGGATTGGGCTTGCGAAAATAGAAAAATTTTTATTTTTCTTCACAGGGCGGCGGGGTCTCAGGAGAATCGGGGTCCAGCTTTTTTTGCCGCAGCCGGTTATAGGTCCAACCGCTGATCAGGTTATAAATCACCGCGAAAGTAGGCAAACCAATCATCATGCCTGGCAGGCCAAAGAGACTGCCTCCCACCAGGATGGCAAAGAGTACCCAAAGACCTGAAAGACCTACACTGTTGCCCACAACCCGGGGAGAGATAATGTTGCCGTCGATTTGCTGCAGCACCACCATTAAAATGACAAACCAAACCGCCTTCATGGGATCATTGACCAGGATAATAAAGGTACAGGGAATGGCTCCAATAAACGGCCCGAAAAAGGGAATCATGTTGGTGATACCCACAATGACGCTGGCCAGCAAGGCGTAAGGCATTTTCAGCAGGGTCATTGAGACAAAACACAGGCAGCCTAAAATAGCGGCGTCGGTCATCTGTCCTGTAATAAAGCCTCCAAAGGTGGCGTCAGCCATTTTACCAATGTGGTGGAGTTTGACCGCCAATGGGTGGGGCAGCAGGGCATAGAGGAGTTTCTTGGTTTGCGCAATCAGCTTTTCCTTGCCGGTGAGCAGGTAGATGGAAACCACAAAGCTGACAAAAAAATTGGCCACTCCCGCACCGATTCCCACAGCAGTGTTGACCATTTCCGGCAAATTTTCCGCCAGGGCGCTGGTCAGGGAAACCCAGATCTTTTCCCAATAGTTTCCGGCCCACTCCCAAATCTGATTGTCAATTCCCAGCCGGGAGGCTATTTCATTGGCAATAGACTGAAAGGTAGAGAGATTTGCCTGGACATTTTCCACCAGGGTATAGGCGCTTTTTACCAACTGGGGCAGTATCACCGAAAACAGCGAGGCAATGACTACAAAAACCGCCAGATAGGTGGCAAGCAAGGCCAACAGCCGGCTAAACTTCTGCCCTTTGGGATATTTTTTTAACAGGGGTTCAAATACCTTGCGCTGGAAGAATACAAAGGGGCGGTTGAGAAGATAGGCCAGCACAAAGCCATAGAGAAAGGGCTTGATGATATCGACCAGCCAGCTCAGTTTCCCCAAAACCATCTGATAGTTAAACAGAAGGAAAATCAGCAGGATGGCATAGGTAGCCAGCAACAGATTGTCTTTTAGCTGCGATTGTTTCACGAGAATACCTCACTTGTGGTGTTTCATATCCAGAGGGGCTCTGGTGTTGACATTTTCCGGAGGAGTAGAAGAACATTTTACTCCGCTGTGCTCTGTGAGGCGGACGGCTCTTCTGTTTCACATGCCTGTCCCAGCCCCTCCCGCTCGATAAAATAGCGGGCATAAATGGCTAGGGAGGCATTTAGATAGGGGCTTAGATATAGAAATGGAATCATCAACAGGGAGGCCAGGTACCACCAGAAGAAGGAAAACTGAAAGAGGGCCAATTGGGTTTTTCGGCCCCGGGTGGCCTGTACCGACAGGCGAATGGCTTTGGAAACCTTCATGGAACGGTCATCACAGATGAGATAGGGGGCCAGGAAATATCGGTTGCAGACAATCCATGTGAGGGCCAAGCCCACAATCCCGGAAAACACCCCGATGGTAATGCCAATGGCCGCCATAACATGGTCCAATCGGGTAGCGTCGGCGGAGATCAGATGGCTGCCCATAAAACAGAGCACGCTGCCTGGAGCCAGAAAGAAAATGCCCCACAGGGTGCCGCGCAGCCCCAGCTGGAATTTCAGCCACAGAGCTTTTCGCAATTGGGACAGGGATTCAAAAAAGGTAAAGATACTGGCGAAATCCTCGGTATGTCCATAAATCAACCGATAATACCAGTTGGTAACCCCCAGAGAAAGGGGAGCCAAAACCAGAAAAGCACACAGGGCGCAAATACCGGTTACCGCAAGGGAGGGCAAGGTTCCATTGGGAATATTGTCCAGGTAATAACCGGGGGTGGACAAGATATCCACAAAACCGGGCAGATGAAAAAATATCGCCAGTAAACTTTCTACCAGATTAAATAAAACGGTAACCGCCAGCAAAAGCAGTACCATAGCAATCGCCTTGCCCCAGTTTTCCCGCAGGGCCAGACGGGCGTTGTGCTTCGCTGTGGCGTTCAGATGCCTCATAACTGTCCTCCCAGAACAAAAAATGAAAAGCGGATTTTTAGAGATTAGTTCTCAATTCCCAAACGAGCCTGCACGCCCTTTTCATAGGGGTGCTTCTGGGCCTCCATGAGAGTGATATAATCGGCCCGCTCCTGGAGCTCCTTGGATGGGTTGCGGCCGGTGAGAACCAGCTCGGTGTGCCCCTGGCTGTCCACCAGATCCAACAGGGATTGATCAGGGATCATTCCGCTGCCTACAGCGTCCAAAACCTCATCCATAATAATCAGGTCATACCGTTGCTCTTTGACAGAATTTTGTACATATTCAAAAAGCTCTATACAGTCCCGCTGACAGTTTTCCCGCTCTTCGGGTGTCATATAGGGGATAAATTTCTTGATTTCCTCGGTGCGGCGAACCTCAATCCCCAACTGGCGCAGAGGCTCCAGCTCGCTGGTCTCCTGTCCTTTTAAAAACTGAGTGACCAATACCCGGCAGCCGGCTCCCTTGGCCCGCACCGCCAGTCCCATGGCAGCGGTGGTTTTTCCTTTGCCGTTTCCTGTATAAATATGTGTCAGTCCCAATTGTTCCATTTTAAAAATCCTCCTTGGTTTGGTTGTGTTTACTGATTGTTGTATTGTCTGGCTTTTATAGATCCTCTGTTTCCTCGTCTTCCTCTGTGAGGTCATGGGGAATCAAATCCACAATTTCAAATACCCCATCCCGCTGCCACATCTGAGGAGACATCTGTATGGTGTAACCGCATCCATTTTCGGTGGCCCACCGCCCCATCTCCTCTCTGGGGAAACCATAGGTGGCCAGAAGGGTCATAATTACGCCACCATGGGTCAGGACCGCGGCCTGGGTAATCTGCCGCTTCATCATATCGGTAAAGACCTCATTGATCCCCCTGGCGATCCGGCCGGCAAATTCCAGTCCGTTTTCCCCATTGGGCGGGGTGAACTCCATGGAGTTTTTCATCCACTGCAAAAAAGCCTGGCTGGTGCTGAGTTCTTTGACTGTATGGCCCTCGAAATCTCCAAAATCCATCTCCTGCAGATCTTGGATCTGGATAGGGGTTTCTTCGGGATAGAGCACATGGGCCGTTTGCAGGCAGCGCTGCAAAGGACTGCTGTAGACAGCTTCCACCTGAGGATACTGGAATTGCTGTTTACGCTGGAGAAGGCGGGTCAGCCCCTCGGGGCAGACTGGCAGGTCCCGGCGGCCGACAAACCAGCCCTCCAGATTTCCCTGGGTCAGCCCATGGCGAATCAGATGTAGTTTATAGGTAATCAAAGGCAGTTCCTCCCCCCACACAAGCGGGTTTTTTCGAGATATTTTTGTATTGAGGCTTAAAAAATATGAGAAAATTTTCCACTTGCCCTATTATAGCAAGAATAGCAGAATTTCATCAAGAAATTTCGACCTTTTTTTGAATTTTTCTAGTAGATTGGCTTTACAAAAGGTAGGGGGTATACTATAATTTAGTATACGTGGAGTGATTTATTGCGGAGGTTATACACAATGAACGCCGATTTCCCAAGAGTGCTGACTCTTTTGCGCAAAGAGCGTGGGATCAGCCAAAAACAAGCCGCGGCAGAATTGGGGATTTCCCAGGCCCTGCTGTCTCATTATGAAAAGGGAATTCGTGAATGCGGATTGGATTTTCTAATTCGCTGCGCGGATTTTTACGGTGTTTCCTGTGATTACCTTCTGGGACGCTCCCCTGACCGCACCGGCTCCAAGCTGACGGTGGAGGATATTCCTGAACCTGATTCCCTGGGTAAGGAAAATGTCTTTCGGGGTGGTATCCTGCCGGTGCTGAATAAAAAGCTGATTGCCAACTCGCTGAATATTTTATTTGACTTGCTTTCCAAGGCGGAGAACAAATCTCTGGTTTCTGAGGTTTCCTCATTTTTGATGCTGTCGGTCTATCGGATGTTCCGTGTGGTGTACGCGGTCAACCCCAAGAACCAGGCGGGGATGTTTACAGTGCCCAAGCCGGTTTCCAGCGCCTATGCCAGCGCCGCCATGGAAATTTGCGAGGCCAACGCTCAGGCCATTGCCACTGGGCAGCCAGTGGGGGGGATGGAGCCGGTAACCCAGGTGGAATCCCTGGCGGTTACCACCGAGATTCTTTCTCAAAATTATCCCCTGTTTTCTTCCTCTTTACTCAATCTCATTCAAAATTCTGAGGATCGGATCAGCAGTGTGTACAGCGTAAAGAAAAATTAACTCTGCTGGACGCATTTTACCACCGGACGAAATCAAAGAAAAGTATAAACTGTCAAAGGACAGGCTGTTTTTCCAAAAAACGGCCTGTCCTTGTTTGTTCACAGGAAAAACATTGACACAGGGCCGTTGGGTACGATACTATATAGGGTGAGAATTTGCCGCCACATTGATGTTGACGACACAAGGGAGGAAAGCAAAATGAACGCCGCTATTGAAACTATTTTGGACCGAAGAAGTATTCGGAAATATCGTCCAGACCCCATTGAGGGAGAGAAACTCCACAGCATTTTGCAGGCAGCCGTTTATGCCCCCAGCGCCCGCAACCGCCAGCCCTGGCATTTTGTTGTGGTGCAGGATCGGGAACGGCTGGAGGAGATTGTGCAGGTCCATCCCTACAGCACCATGCTGCGGCAGGCTCCCTGCGCCATTATTGTTTGTGGCGATACGGAAATTTCCCAGCAGTTTTGGACCGCTGACTGCGCGGCAGCTACCCAGAATATTTTGCTAGCTGCCAAAGCTCTGGGACTGGGTACCTGTTGGTGTGGTGTAGAAAGTACAGCGGTTTCCCCAAAATTGGCGGCCCTGCTCAAACTGCCACAGCAGGTTCAGCCCTATTCCCTGATTGCTTTGGGATACCCGGATGAAGAAAAAGAACGCCCAGTACGGGAACTGGAAGAGAGAGTACACTATAACCAGTGGTAATAACTGAGTAGGACAAAGGAGGGGCAACCTATGAAAAAGTGGATACAAATTGGGCTGCTTCTCTGTTTGTCCGGGCTTCTCAGTTCTTGTAATGTGTTGGAACCGGATGTGGAAAACCTGATGGAGCCGCCCAAGCTGACCGGCCAGCAGACCGAGGTCTTTGAGGCGTTGTCTACGGCCATTGGTATCGATAACATCCGGCTGAAATATCCCATGACGGGGGATTACCGTTCCGCTTTTGTTTTTCACGACCTGGATGGGGATGGGCAGGAAGAGGCACTGGTATTTTATCAGATGCAGGCCGATGATCCGGTGAGCCGGGTGGGAATTTTGGATCAGCGGTCAGACAGCTGGGTTTGCCTGTCGGATATTCCTGGCAACGGCAGTGAAATACAGTCCATCCAATTTGCCCCCATTATGCAGAAAGAACAGGACAATCTGGTGGTGGCCTGGACCGAGGAAAACCAGGAAGGTATTACCGCTGCCATCTATGGATATGACCAGGAGGAGGGCACCTTAAAGACCCTCAATACCCCCTCGGGAGATTTTTACACCCTGGTGGATTCAGACGGCAACGGCTATTATGAGATGTTGCTGCTCAGTCTGGGAGGAGGTCAGGACCCATCGGTACAGCTGGTCCGCCGTCGGACCTCCCGGTTGGTATTGGCTACTAGTGAGGCCAAACTCAATGCCAAAGTGCGGGAATTTGCCAACGTGTCCTTTGGAAAGATTGAAAATGGAAGCCCCGCTATTTTTATTGATGAGAAAATTGACGCCAACACCCTTGTAACCGAAGTGGTGCTGGTGGATGAGAATAAACTGACCAACCTGATGATGAAAACTACGGTGGAGGAGTCAGAAAACCAGGAACTGCTCATGTCCACCGCCCGGTATGAGGAACTCTATTCGGAAGATATTGACGGGGACGGGCTGGTGGAAATACCGGTGCAGACCCTGCTGCCGGGATATTCCCTCAGTCAGGAGGAAGAGGAGAAGGTCTATCTGACCACCTACTGTACCATGAGCCGTACCCGTCTCACCGAAAAAAGCCAGAGGCTGATCAACAAGGAGATGGGATACCAGATTACCTTGCCCAGAATCTGGAAGGACAATGTGACAGTGAAAAAGGTCCATGAAAATGGGGAATGGCGGATTGTGGTTTTTGAGGAGAGCCTGGACAACTCCCTCATTGAGCTGCTGCGGATTCGGGTCAATTCCCATAAGGACTATCAGGATAAATTTGAGGTGGGGACCTATGTCACCCTGGCACAAAAGGGTATTTTTGAGTATCTTGGATATATTCCCACTCAAAATCACCCTTTGAGCATTACAGCGGAAGAGATGCGGGAGATGTTCTCCCTGTTATAATCATTTGCCTGACCCTTTTGCAGGTGGAAGACCGGCAGGGAAGGCGGGAAAGGAGCATTCCATGAAACGTATTTTGGTAGTGGAAGATGAGGATGTCATCCGCGACTTTGTAGTGATCAACCTGAAGCGTTCCGGCTACGAAGTGGTGGATGTAAACTGTGGTGAGGATGCCCTCAAGGCCTTTGAGGCCTCTGGAGGCGATTTTGATGTAGCTTTGCTGGATATTATGATGCCTGGCATCGACGGCTTTGAGGTCTGCAAGCAGATTCGGGAGAAGAACAGTTCTATTGGTATTATTATGCTCTCGGCCAAAAGCCAGGAGATGGACAAGGTGCGGGGCCTGATGCTGGGGGCCGACGACTATATTACCAAGCCTTTCAGCCCCTCCGAGCTGGTAGCCCGGGTGGATGCCATCTATCGGCGGGTGGCCATGACCTCCCCCAAAAGCGATGCCTCAGAGGTGCGTTCCGGCCCCTTTGTGATGAACCTGAAAAGCCGTACCCTCACCAAAAACGGGGAGCCGGTGGAGCTGACCCAGGTGGAATTTCAAATTATGGAATATTTTATGAAAAACCCCAATGTGGCGTTGGAGCGCAGCGCCATTCTCAATCACATCTGGGGAGAAAACTATTTTGGCGATGTAAAAATTGTGGATGTCAACATCCGCCGTCTGCGTATGAAAATTGAGGATGAGCCATCCAGCCCCAAGTATCTGCTGACCGTCTGGGGTTATGGATACAAATGGAACCAGTAAGAGACCCGATAGGAATCTGAAAAAGGAGGGAAGGCCCCATGGCAGTTAAAAAAATTACCAAGCGCTGGATGTTTAACAGCCTGGGGGTTATCCTTGTGATTCTGGTGGTGCTGGTCATCGGTTTTTCGGTGGGTATCCGCAGCTTTTATTACAGCAGTGTACGCAATGTGATGCAAGCCCAAGCCAGCAGTATTATGACATTGCTGGAACGCTCCGCTACAGACAGTTCTACCAGCTTTTCGGTGGAGATACAGCGGACGGTGGGAAACTTTGAGGAGAAAAACCGCATGGAGCTGATGGCCATTGATGCCAACGGCAATGTGATGATTACTTCCAGTGGTTTTGAAAGCCAGGAAAAGCTGTATATGCCTGACTTTGAGGAGGCCATGGCCAATGGAACCGGTATGTATCAGGGGCAGATGGAAGGGGAAAATATTATGGCCATTTCGGTGGCCTCCAAAATTGTCGATGAAAACCTGGCGGCCATCCGCCTGGTGGTTTCCCTGGAACGTGTAGATGCCCAGATTGTGCTGTTGATTGCCGCGGTGACCCTGGTAGGTATGGCCATTCTCTTTTTTGTTATTCTTTCCAGTTCCTATTTTATCAGCTCGATTGTCAACCCGGTGGGCGAGGTGGGCCAGACTGCCCGGAAAATTGCTCAGGGGGATTTTGATGTCCGGCTGGAAAAAAAGAACGACGACGAGATCGGGGATCTCTGTGATATTATCAACTATATGGCTGAGGAACTTGCCAATGCTGACCGGCTGAAAAATGATTTTATTTCTTCGGTTTCCCATGAGCTGCGTACCCCTTTGACTGCCATCAAGGGCTGGGGTGAGACCATGCTTTATGACCAGGATATTGACCGGGAAACCGCCCAGAAAGGGTTGCAGGTCATTATGCGGGAAACCGACCGGCTCTCCGGTATGGTGGAAGAACTGCTGGACTTCTCCCGGATGCAGAGCGGCCGGATGAAGCTGGTCATGTCCAAGATGGACCTGCTGGCGGAATTGGGAGAAGCGGTTCTCATGTACACCGAGCGGGCCCGCCGGGAAGGAATGAACCTGATTTACGAGGAGCCGGAATTTTTCGCTCCGGTTTTTGGGGACAGGAACCGTCTGCGGCAGGTCTTTATCAATATTATAGACAATGCCCTCAAATATTCCGACCCTGGGGACACTGTTACCATTGGGGCCCAGCTGATAGAGGGCAATATTGTCATTACGGTGGCTGACACCGGATGTGGAATCAGTGAAAAGGATTTACCTAAAATTAAAAATAAATTTTATAAAGCCAATCTGACCCGGAGAGGTTCGGGGATTGGATTGGCTGTGGCTGATGAGATCGTGATGATGCATGGAGGCCGATTGGATGTGGCATCGGTGGAGGGAGAGGGCACAACTGTGACCATCACCATTCCTCTGACCACAAAAAAGGCCGAGGAGACACAGATCTCTCAGGTCCAGAATCCCCTTTCCCCGCCCCAGGAGGCAGAGGAAGAGGTATAGGTAGAAGCGGGAGGATTATTCCAAGATGAAGAAAGAATGCGCTGTCCGCAAAACATCCATTGGCGGACAGGCTCTCATTGAGGGCGTTATGATGAAAGGGCCGGAACTTTCGGCCATGGCTATTCGCAAACCGGATGGCACTATCCATGAAGAGACCTGGGAAACCTACAAAGGAGGAAGAAAGTGGTATCAGACTATCCCCTTTGTCCGGGGAAGCTTTAACTTTGTAGAAACTATGCTTTCCGGCTACAAGTGCCTGATGCGGTCGGCTGAGCTGGCTGGTTTTGATGAGGAGGAGCCCTCCCCCTTTGAAAAAAAGCTGCAAAATCTGTTAGGCGATCACTTTTTTACCTTTCTTTCGGGAGTGGCCATGGTTTTGGGAGCCGTGGCGGCTGTAGTGCTGTTTATGGTGCTGCCCACCTTGTTGGTGGGATTTTTGGGAAACTATTTTTCCTCCCCAGTGCTGTTGTCGGCAGTGGAGGGCTGTACCAAAATTGTGATTTTTGTTCTCTACCTGGCGGCGGTTTCCCGTACCAAAGAGATTTACCGGGTGTTCCAGTACCATGGGGCCGAGCATAAAACCATCGCCTGCTATGAGGCCGGCCAGCCTCTGACAGTGGAAAATGTCCGGCAGCACCGCCGGTTTCATCCCCGCTGCGGCACCAGTTTTTTGCTGATTGTACTGGTAGTCTCTATTTTGGTTTCCTCTCTGGTCACCTGGAACAACCTGGTGATTCGGATTCTTTTAAAAATTATTATGCTGCCCATTACGGTGGGAATTGCCTATGAGATCATTAAATTTGCCGGACGCCACGACAATTTGCTGACCCGGATTATCTCAGCCCCTGGGCTGTGGCTCCAGCGGCTGACCACCAACGAGCCGGACGACAGTCAAATTGAGGTGGCCATTGCTTCCATGCTGCCCTGTATTCCCAAACAGGAGGGCCTGGACAACTGGTAGCACCGACCCATCCAGCCGGCCTCACCCGCGGGTGAGGCCGGCTTTTTAGGAGGAGCGAGATGACATTACAGGAATTATATCGCCGCAGCTGGCGCCAGCTGGAGACCTGCTGGCCGGACAGCTGCCGCTTTGAGGCCTCCCAGCTGCTGAAACTGGCTGCCGGGGTGTCAGCGGCGGATCTCCTTTTGACAGGGGAGAGGGAAGCCACCCCGGAGCAGGAAAGGCAAATGGAAGAACTGATAGACCGGCGTTGTCAGGGGGAGCCGCTGCAATACCTGCTGGGGGAATGGGAGTTTTATGGTCTGCCCTTTGTGGTGGGTCCGGGGGTACTGGTGCCCAGAGGGGACACCGAGACGGTGGTAGATACCGCTTTGAAGCTGCTGAAAGGGTGGAAAAATCCCGCTATTGCCGATTTGTGCAGCGGCAGCGGCGCCATTGCCCTGGCTTTGCACCGCAACCTGCCAGACGCCAAATTGTACGCGGTGGAGCTTTCTGACCAGGCTTTGCCCTATCTGCGCCGGAATACAGAATCTCTCTCACTGGCTGACCGGCCGCCGGTGGAAATCCTGGTGGGCGATGTCCGGGAGATGGAGCTGCCCCAGTCATTGGCCATGATTGTTTCCAATCCTCCCTATATCGCCCGAGAGGAGCTGGCCGACCTTCCGGTAGACGTGCGCCGGGAGCCGGTGATGGCCCTGGACGGGGGAGAGGATGGCCTGGATTTTTACAGAGCCATTGTCCACCGGCATCTTTCCGCTTTGCTGCCAGGTGGGTACCTGGTGTTTGAGGTGGGTTACAACCAGGCCCAGGCTGTTTCAGATCTCCTTCGGCAGGCGGGGATGGAAGAGGTGTCGGTGGTCTGTGATCTGGCTGGGGTACAGCGCTGTGTCTACGGAAGACGGGGCGCTCGCTGAAAACAACTGGATATTTTGCTATATTTTGTCAAAAAAATACAAATAGTATTATATGCTCCAAAGGACAGGCTACCTTTTCCGGTTTTCCAGCGCCCATTGAAAGGCCAGGCAGCAGAGAGCGCCGCTGGTCTTTCCCCTACTTTCCAGAGGAAAAAAGGGGAATTCAGCAGAAAATACGGGAATTTTGTCATAAAATATATAAATAATACTATAAGCATATTATTTTCTCAAAGAAAAGGGCCGGCCTCATCAGAGGCCGGCCCTAGTTGTCTGGATGGATTACCGAATAAAGCCAATTTTCTTGTGGACCTTGTCCAGAGTCCGCTGAGAAACCTTAAGGGCCTTTTCTGCCCCCTTGTGGTAACACTCCTCCAGATAGGCCTTGTCGTTCATATACCGGGCATAGTTTTCCCGGATGGGACGCAGATGCTCGGCAACCGCTTCGCCTACCGCCAGTTTAAAGTCGCCATAGCCCTTGCCGTCAAACTCTTTCTCGATTTCCTCGTAAGTTTTGCCGGTGACCACCGAGTAAATGGACATCAGGTTGTTGATGCCATCCTTGCCCTCCCGGTAGACCACCTGGGCCTCAGAGTCGGTAACCGCCCGTTTAAACTTGCGGATGATAGTGTCCTGATCATCCAGAATGGCTACAAAAGCGTTGACATTCTCATCGGATTTGGACATCTTTTTGGTGGGGTCCTGAAGGGACATGATCTTGGCTCCCGCCTTGGGGTAGTAGCCGTCGGGCAGAGTGAAAGTATTGCCATAAACCGAGTTAAACCGGGTGGCAATATCCCGGGTCAGCTCCAGGTGCTGTTTTTGGTCTACGCCCACTGGTACCAGATCCGCCTGATAGAGCAGAATGTCCGCAGCCATCAGAGAGGGGTATGCAAACAGCCCCACATTGATATTGTCCGGATGTTTTTGGGATTTATCCTTAAATTGGGTCATCCGGCTCAGTTCTCCAAACTGGGTGTAGCAGTTGAGAATCCAGGCCAGTTCCGCGTGGGTTTTCACATGGCTTTGGATAAAGGTGGTGCTGCGCTGAGGATCGATGCCGCAGGCCAGCATCAGGGCATAGCCGGACAGGATATTCTTGCGGAAAGCGGCCGGGTCCTGACGAATGGTGATGGCGTGCATATCTACAATACAGTAATAACTGTCGTATTCATCCTGGAGCATTGCCCACTGTTTCAAGGCCCCCAGATAGTTGCCCAGGGTCATAATGCCTGTGGGCTGGATACCGGAAAAAATAACCGGTTTTCTTTCAGGTTTTTGTGTGGTTTCCATTGAAAACAGTCCTCCTTTTTGTGTGATATTGTAATGTAGTATAGTATAAAAACTTTTCCATGGCCTGTCAAGAAAGAGAGCTGCCCTTTTTAAGGACAGCTCTTAGATTTGGTTATTTTACCCACTCATAGGTGAGTTTGCCAAGGATTTCAATTCCTTTTACAATGTTCTCGTCGCTGGGGGTGGAGAAGTTGAGGCGGAAGCCGGAGGAAACAGAGTCCTCATCCACCGCGAAGGCGATACCGGGCACAACCGCTACGCCTCGCTTCAAAGCCTCCTGACAGAAGGGGATGGAATCCACGCCGCCGGGTAGGGTGCAGTAGATAAACAGACCGCCCTCAGGACGGGTATAGGCTACTTTGGGGTTGAAGTGTTTGTCCATCTCACCCAGCATCAGTTCGGTTTTGCGCTTGTAAATTTTCTTGAGGTCCTCAATGTGAGCCAGCAAATCATAGACAGCTACATACCGCTCACAGATATACTGGGCAAGAATTGTAGTATGTACATCGGCCACCTGTTTGGCAATGGCCATCTTCTGGCTGATCTCCTGGGGGGCGACGGTATATCCCACCCGCAGGCCGGGGGCAATTACCTTGGAGAAGCTGCCCATATAGACCACATGGCCGGTCTTGTCCAGGGTTTTGATAGCGGGGACATTTTCCCCTTTGATCCGCAGATCTCCATAGGGGTTGTCCTCCAAAATGAGGATGTTGTATTTGACCGCCAGCTCATAGACCGCTTTCCGTTTGGCCCAGCTCATGGTAATGCCGGTGGGGTTCTGGAAGTTGGGGATCAGATAGATGAATTTGATCTTCTCATAGGTCTGCAGGGCCTTTTCCAGCTCTGCCAGATTGAGACCGTCCTCCTCCATGGGGATGCCTACCAGCTTGGCGCCATAGGAGCGGAAGGAGTTGAGGGCGCCTACAAAGGATGGATCCTCCGCCAGCACCACATCCCCCTCATTGAGGATTACCTTGGAAAACAGATCACAGGCCTGTTCCGCACCGGAGACGATAAGCAGCTCATCCTGGTCATTTCCCACATGATAATGTTCCCGCATCATTTGCTTCATGGCCTGACGCAGAGGTGGGTATCCCTCAGTGATGGAGTATTGCAGTACAGATACCGGATCCTCGGCCAATACCTTGGCGGTAATTTCAGCTACCTCTTTGGAGGGGAAGGCATCGGGCGCTGGGTTTCCTGCGGCAAAAGAGATCAGATTGGGATCGGTGGACATTTTTAGGATCTCCCGGATAGCGGAAGGTTTGACCGCGACCATTTTATCTGAAAACTGATATTGCATACATAAAACCTCTCTTTCCCAAAAACCAAAATAATATAACCCTTATTTTACCACTTTGCTTTCTTGGTGTAAAGCGTTACGAAGCAAAAAATGGGATTTTTTTCAAGATATTTAAAAGATGGGTTCGGATTTGCAGGTCAGAGACACAAAGGCGCCAGAAAGTAAATTTGCAGCCCCATTTTTTGGGCGTAGTCCCTGGTGTAGGCAGCCCCGCCGGTGGGCTTGGTGCAGTAACAGATACAGTGGGTGCTGCCCTCCACCAGCCTGCGATTGCGCAGCTGCATACAGCCGGGAAAATATCTTTCGGTTATAAATGAAACTTGATCCGCCAAAGAAAGAATCCTCTGGTAGTGGGCCACATCTTGGGGCGGCCAGCCTTTGGTTTGGTCCCTGCAGGGGAGAACCAATTCCAGCCGCAGCCGGGGTTCCCAGGTTTTCCAGTCCAGAATGGTTTGGGCGGCCAGGTTGTCAAAACCCAGGGCGCCGCCGCAGCGGTAGGTCAGCACCCCCTGGCAGATCAGCTTTTCCACCTGGGTCTCAAGCGCCTGCCGAATCTGCGGGATTTGATGGGGCGGCAGATGGCGATGGCCGGTGAAGCAGCAAATGGCGTCCATAGTACCAGAACCTTTCAACGGGTTTATATAGGGCCAGTATAACAAAGTTTTTGAAAATACGCAAGTGCGTATACTCAGCTGCGATTAATCCAATACAATCGATGCTGAGGTGGATATACTATGAAAATAAAAGCGGCAATTGTATTGCGGTTTCAAAGTCTGTGCAAGGAAAGAGGAATACGCTACAACCAGTTGGCCAACCTTTCAGGGGTGACCCCCTCCACTGTTTATAGTATGATGGATGAGAGCCGGAAAGATTTGTCGGTTATCACTGTTAAAAAACTGTGCGATGGGTTGGGCTTAAGTATTTCGGAATTTTTTGACGATGAAATTTTCCTCCATCTGGAACAGGAACTGGAATAGAGAAAATCAAAAGCGGCAGGGAATTTCATGGGGTTCCCGGTGACTGGACAAAGGGGGATAGACCCAATGAAAACACGTGAAACAGTGGCCCGCCGGCTGCTGCAGCTCTGCGATCAGCGGCAGATTTCGCCCAATCAATTGGCTCGTATTTCAGGGGTACCGCCCTCGACTCTGAAAAACATCCTCTATGGGGCCAGCCGGAACCCGGGGATTGTAACCATTAAAATGCTCTGCGACGGGTTGGAAATCAGCCTTCCGGACTTTTTTGACTGGGAGGGCTTTTATCAGTTGGAGCAGGAACTGGAATAGAGTATAAATAAAGAGCGGCAGCCATATGGCTGCCGCTCTCTTTTCTTTTAGTTCTGTTCCGCTTCCAGCTTGGCGATAGCCGCTTTCACCCGGCGGATAGATTCCTCTTTGCCCAAAATGGCGCAGATTTCAATGCCGCCTCCTGGAGTGAATTGCTTGCCGCTGACAGCCACCCGCAGGGGCCACAGTACAATGCCGTTTTTCACACCCAGCTTCTCAATCAGCTGGAACAGGGCGGTGTGGAGTCCCTCCACCGAGAAGTCCTCCAGCCCTTCCAACACAGGCAGCACCTGTTTTAAGGTGTCCAGGGAGCCCTGCTGGTTGGGTTTCATCTTCTTGCTTACACAGAGCTCAGAGGAGTAGTCAGGCATCTGATCGATAAAGTCCACCTGCTCCACAATGTCCTCCAGCACCTCGCACCGGGCTTGGTGTACCTGGGCCACCAGGTGGGTATCCACATCGGGACGCTGGATTCCCTTGCGAATCCAGGGCAGGGCCTTTTCGTGGAACTCCTCGGGACTGAGGGCCCGGATATACACACTGTTGAGATACCGCAGCTTGACCGGGTCAAAAATAGCGGGGGACTTGGAAATGCCCTCAATGTCAAAAGCCTCCACCATCTCAGGCAGGGAGAAGATCTCCTTATCGCCCTTGGGGCTCCATCCCAGCAGCAGGATGTAGTTGAGGACTGCCTCCTTCAGGTAGCCCTTGGCCACCAGATCTTGATAGGAGGCGTCTCCGTTTCGTTTGGAGAGCTTGTAGTTCTGATCCTTCATAACTGGCGGACAGTGGATGTATTTGGGAATCTCCCAGCCAAAAGCCTCATAGAGCAGGTTGTACTTGGGGGAGGAGGAGAGATACTCGCTGCCCCGGATTACATAGGTCATGGCCATCAAATGGTCATCCACCACGTTGGCGAAGTTGTAGGTGGGCATGCCATCGGCTTTCAACAGGACCTGGTCGTCCAGGGTGCTGTTTTCCACTGTAATATCCCCATACACCTCATCATGGAAGGTGGTGGTTCCGCTGTCGGGAATCCGTTGCCGGATGACATAGGGAACCCCCGCGTCCAGCTTGGCCTTGATTTCCTCTGGGGTCAGGGAGAGACAGTGGCGGTCATAGTGGGGGGCCATGCCCGAGGCTTTTTGTACCATCCGTACCTCTTCCAACCGCTCCTTGTCACAGAAGCAGTAGTAAGCGGCTCCTTTTTCCACCAGTTCCAAAGCGTATTTTTTATACAGATCCATCCGCTGGCTCTGAATATAGGGACCTACCGGGCCGCCTACATCAGGACCTTCGTCCCACAACAGTCCGGTTTCCCGCAGGGTATTATAGATGATATCCACGGCACCTTCTACCTGTCGTTCCTGATCGGTATCCTCAATACGAAGAATCATTTTGCCGCCCTGGCTTTTGGCTGTCAGATAGGCGTACAGAGCGGTACGCAGGTTGCCCACATGCATGTAGCCAGTTGGGCTGGGAGCAAATCGGGTGCGAACATGGTCGAATTTCATCTTGTTTTAACCTCCATCGCGGTCCTGCCGCGTCATATTTCACCGCCGGACCAGTTGTCACAAAGGCGGTGCCTGCCGTCGCGCTCCTGCTAGAGCAAGGGAGGGAGCGGCATTACTTTAATAGTAATGTTGCCCCACCTCTTTGTCAAGGAGTTTTGCAGAGTCCTCCAAAATAATTTACATTTTCTTCCAATTATTTACAAGAAAATAGTTCTTTGTCTGACATATTTTTCCAGTTTTAAATTTTATAATAAGAATAAAGGGACAAGCCCTGTCAAAATAGGATGGTTATGGACCCGGTGGTCCTGTGGCAACAATCGATCAGGTGGTGACTGGATATGCAAAACAGAACAGAATTTACAGGCGTTCCACTGTGGGAAAGCCTGCGGCATACCATACAGAAAGAACGGCAGCTGCTGGAATATCTGGCAGCGGGATTGGTGTCCTTTTTTATGGCGGGCGCTTACATATTTGGGGGGATCGCTCCCTTTGGTGTGGCTTTTGTGGCCGCAGCAGGAACCCAGTACAGTCTGCCGGCGGTACTGGGAGCCCTGTTGGGCTATGGGTTTTCCTCCTCCATAGTGGGTAATATGAAATATATTGCCGCTGTGCTCCTTATGGGGATGATCCGCTGGCTGTGGCCAGCCCAAAAGAGAGCCAAGCTCTCTTTATGGTCCGCTCCTATACTGGCGGCGGCAACTCTGGCGGTTCCCTCTCTGATTCTTACCTTTTCCTCCCAGGTGTACCTTTATACCCTGGCTCTCTCCCTTTCGGAAATTCTGCTGGCGGCAGGTTCGGCCTATTTTATGGTGCGCTCCATCCAGACCATCGCTCTGGGGGTGGAGAACTCAGACCGCAATGACCGGATCTGCCTCATTGTCAGCTTTTGTATTGTGATCATCGCCCTGTCCCGCTTTACTGTTTTTGGCCTTTCACTGGGCCGCACCACCGCCATGGTGGTAGTACTGATCTGCGCCCTGGGCAGCGGGGAGGGGGGCGGTACGGTAGCTGGTGTGGGCGCCGGAGCCACCGCCGCCATGCTGGGTACCCAGTATGGATTTTTAATGGGCAGCTATTCCATTGGAGGTCTGGCTGCCGGGCTCCTGTCCTCAGCCGGCCGTCTGCCGGTGTCCTGTGCCTTTGTATTGACCAATGTAGTGGTCAGTATCCTGGCTCCCTCCCAGGAGCTGATGATGGGCGCGGTTTACGAGTCGGTGTTGGCCGCCGCCATCTTTTTGCCGCTGCCCACCAAATGGTTGGGGCTGGGGAATCTATTGGCGGCCCAAAATAGCGGCTCCGGCGATCAGCTGATGCAGCATCTTCTGTTTACCCGGCTTCATCTGGTATCAGAGAGCTTGACCGACATCTGCGAGACTACCCAACAGGTCTCACAGAAATTGGATGATATGGCCTCCAACGATATTTCCGGTGTCTATTCCCGGCTGGCCGAGACGGTCTGCCGGCGCTGCGGCTACCGAAGCCGGTGCTGGCAGCTGGAATATAATCAGACCATGGATGCCCTCAACACTGCTATGCTCACTTTAAAGAAAGAGCAGACCATCTCAAAAGAACAGCTGCCGGAACATTTTTCCCGGATCTGCTGCCGGCTGGATGCCTTTGTGGCGGGGCTCAACCGGGAGTATGGGGAATATCTGCGGGGACAGGGAACCCGGCGAGAGGTGTCCCAGATCCGCAGCGCGGTCACCGATCAGTTCGCGGGCATGTCCCTGATGATTGAGGAGCTCTCCCATCAGCTGGGACAGATTACCGGCCAGGACGACCGGCTTTCCGCCAAGGTGGGGGAGTATCTGACCCAGGAGGGATTGGAACCTCTCTACGCCTGCTGTTACCTGGACAGCCACGACCGGATGACGGTGGAGGGGGTAATCAGCCCTCACAAGCTGGCCCGGGTGGACACTGTCAAAATCGCTTTGGATCTTTCGGAACTGTGCGAGCGGCGGTTTGATC
>CALXEL010000088.1 GCA_944387315.1 uncultured Clostridia bacterium | reverse complement strand
AAAACACGCCGCAGCACCAATCCTGTAACAATGGCCAGCAAAATTCCCAACAGATAACATAAGGTTACAATCACCCGGCTGTATGGGGCAAAAAAGGTACCTGCTATCAGCAGATAAATAGGCAGCTTCGCCCCACAGGAGATAAAAGGGAGCAACAATATGGTCAATCGCTGTTCCCACTGATTTTCCATGGTCCGGCAGGCCAGCACTGCCGGTGTGGTACAGCCAAATCCAGTCATCATAGGAATAAAGGCCCGACCGCTCAGGCCAAAAGCGGACATGGGCCAGTCCATTAAAAAGGCGGCCCGGGCCATATATCCGCTGTCCTCCAGCAGGGCAAGAAAGAAAAACAACAGAAGAATCTGAGGCAAAAAGGCAAATACAGCTCCAACGCCTCCCAAGACTCCATCCAGAAGGAACCCCCAGCACCATCCCGGCGCATGGGTTTTCCACAGCAGAGCTTTGAAAGCGTTGCCCAAAAAAACATTGGTAACCCAGCCCAAACCAGAGCGCATCTGCTCCCCAAAGCCCGAAAAGGTAAAGGCGAAAAGGGAGAATAATATAGCGGCAAAAATAGGAAAGCCAGTCCATTTCCCGGTGATCAACCGGTCCAGTTGATCGGAATATGTCAACTCCGCTTCTGGCAGTGGGGTAACCACCGCCGCTTTCCCGATAGCTTCTATTGTTTGATACCGGGCTTGTGTCAGAGCCAACCGGCTGTCCTCCTGCCCCATTTGCCTACAATACTCCCCAATGATTTTCCCAATCTCTTCCCGGCAAGTGGGATTGGCAGGCAGATGGGTTCCCTCCAAAACTCGACAGCAGAGAAAAGGGGAAACATCATGGCCCCAAATTTTCAAAACCTGTACAATGCGCCGGCAGGCCTCTCTGGTAGGGGCGTGATACAGGAGCCCTCTAGGGGGGGATGGGAACCCACTGGACAACAGGCGGTACAATTGATCAACTCCGGCCCCCTGTCTGGCGGCAATCAGCAAAACGGGAACTCCCAATTGCCTGGACAACAAATCCGGGGAAATTTTACCGCCCATTTTCTCAAAGGCATCCGCCATATTGAGCAGTACAATCATAGGGATTTCCAACTCACGCAGCTGCAAAGTCAAATATAAGCTGCGTTCCAACACAGTGACATCCACAAGATTTATAATCAGATCCGGAGGCTGTCCTGTGAGAAAATCACAGGCTACAGATTCCTCAGCGCTGTAAGGGGACAGAGAATAGACCCCTGGCAGATCTACCAAACAGTACTCCTTACCATCCAGCCGAAAATATCCCTCTTTGCGCTCTACAGTGACCCCAGGCCAGTTGCCTACCACCTGATTGGAACCGGTCAGGCGGTTAAACAGGGTTGTTTTACCACTGTTGGGGTTTCCAACCAAAGCAATGGTTTTCATGGGCGGTATTCTCCATCTACTAAAATCATCTGTGCTTCCTTTTTCCGCAAAGAGAGGGCAAATCCCCGCAAGGCAATTTGAATGGGGTCCCCAAATGGAGCGGATTTGCGCACCAAAATCCGCACACCGGGGGTAATGCCCAACTCCGCCAGACGATACCGGATCTTCCCCCGCCCCTCCAGCGCCGTCACATAACCCCATTGGCCCGGTTTTAACTGATCCAAATTTCTTTTCACAATATCCTCTCCTCTCTTGTCCTATTCTATGAGGAAGCGTGTCCCATTTAGTACCAAAAAAGGAAAGGCGGCGGGATAACTCCCGCCGCCTTTTTAAAACTCAAGATTTGCTCTTTTCCTTATGCCCATATACCACCACTTCATTGCCACTGATTAAATTGATGTCAATGGCGGAAAGGAGGGTGTATACCCCTGTGTCTTCCGTTTCCTGTAAGGTGAGCACCTTTTTCTTATACAAATCCGTATCCTGCTGCATGTCATAAAATCCAACTGTCACCATAATTTTATTTTCACCCAGCAGCTCTTTTTCCAGCACCTGTGTGCTGCGCCCTCCCTCTCCTCCATTGAGAAGGGGGACAACATATTGTTCATTTACCGTATCATATCCCAAGGGCACCTTGGCATATTTTGTCTTCTTAAGACTGTCACCAAAAGCTGCCACCGGATCAAATTGCTCAACCACTAAATAAGTCTGTAAAACTTCTGTCATCGCCTGGGCAGGAATCCGATAGACTTCCTCCTGGGGCACCCACCAATCCTCACCGCTGTTGTAAAGCCCCTGCTGGGTCACAAAATAGAAAAAATACTGGCCCTGATCCTGTGGGGTAGTCTCCCCCACATTCTCAAAAAGAGGCAACATAGCGGCATCCATACTGGCAGCTAACTGCCCATAAAAATCATCTGTGTGCATAAATTTTTGCTGGGAATCAGTGGCCGGCGGGGTTTGCTGAGAAGAAGAGGGTGCTTGGCTCTGACAACCAGAAAAAAGTGCCAGCCCCCACATCAGGGTCAATACATAAATTGTTCCTTTTCCCGTGATCGCTTTCATGGACTGCCAAACCTTTCCCAAACTATTTCTTGTTTACAGCAGATGTTCCCTTTTCCCGAAGATAGGTGGATTCCAAATCCGCCAGGTGTAGTTTCACCGCCAGAGGATAGCGCTCATAGGCTAAGCTGATGGCAAAGCTGCCGCCTCGGGCCGCGTCGTCAAACCCACCCATATGCCACCGAATGGCCATTGCCTCAGAGGGTTTGAGCCGTACAAACCGTTCCACCAAATAGACCGACTTTTCTCCATGCCCATAGGGGAACTGATCTTCTACCGCATAAAATGGTTGTTTTTCCCACGCGCCAGTGGCTTCATTTTTTACATTGCGAGTGGAAGTTTTGTAAAACTGGGCCTTACACAGGTCGTGGAGCAGCCCACAGATGGCAAAGGATTCCCGGCTGTCTGTTTCCGGGTCAAAATATCGCTCCATCAAGGTGTGGTAAACATTGACACTGTGCTGGACCAGGCCTCCCTCACAGGCGCAATGAAATTTTGTGCTGGCGGGAGCGGTAAAAAAGTCTGTGGTCTGCATCCAATCCAGCAGCTCTTTGGCCCCTTCCCGCTGTATATTCTGTGTGAAAATCTCGATAAAATCCTGCTTGTAACCCATAGCTTTTTTCCTTTCTGCCTCACAGCTGACACCTTAAAAAATAACAGGAAGGGTCCTTTTCCCTAAAATCATGTTCAGTATACCACACCTGATAAAAAAAGACAGGGGTTTGTATTGACAATCGGGAAAAAATTTGGTACATATATAAACATAAGATTATTTAGTATTAATTTTTGTTTAGGAGCGTTCTTTATGATTACCGAACGGGAACGGCAGCTGTTGGACTGGATTGAAGAAAATCCCCTCATCTCCCAACAGGAACTGGCCAACCGGGCCGGCATTACCCGGTCCTCTGTAGCGGTGCACATTTCCAACTTGATGAAAAAGGGACTCATTCAGGGAAAAGGCTATATTTTGCAGAAAAGTTCCTATGTTGTGGTAGCTGGCGCTGTCAATATGGATATTTCCGGTTCGCCTTTTGTCTCCTTGATTCCCAAGGATTCCAACCCAGGAAAAGTTCATCTCTCTCTGGGAGGCGTGGGACGGAATATCGCCCACAACCTGGCCCTGATGGGAACAGATGTCAAATTCATTACCGCCTTTGGGGAGGATGTATACGCCGAACAGATTATAAAAAGCTGTCGGGAACTTGGAATTGATATTTCCAGCTCCCTCACCGTTCATGGGGAAGCTACCTCCACCTACCTGTTTATCACCAATCATCATGGTGATATGGAGCTTGCGGTTTCGGATATGGAAATTTATCGACATCTCACCCCGCAGTTTTTTTCGAGCCGGATGGAGCTGATCAACAAGGCCAGACTTTGTGTTGTGGATACCAATCTGCCCCCGGAGACCATCTCCTTTATCGCGGAAAATTGTACGGTTCCCCTTTTTGCCGATACGGTTTCCTCTACCAAGGCAGCCAAACTACTGCCTGTTTTAAAATATCTGCATACCATCAAATCCAATCGCCTGGAGGCACAGCTGCTGAGCGGCATTGAAATCAGCGATGATGTCAGCTTGCGGCAGGCAGCCTCCAAGCTGTTGCAGACGGGAATCAAACGAGTCTTTATTTCTCTGGGTCAGGCGGGAGTATACTATGCCGACAATCAAAGCGAGGCGAAGCTACCCTGCTATCCCGCTAAGATTCTCAATACCACAGGTGCCGGAGACAGCTTTATGGCTGCCCTTGCCTGGGCTTATCTTCAGGACTATGATATGGCCCACAGCGCCAAAGCCGGTCTGGCCGCGGCCAGCATCTGTATCGCAAGCCAAGAAACCATCAGCCCGGATATCTCACCGGAAAATCTGAAAGCTGTTATATATCGTAATCAGGAGGCGTAACGCTATGAAAAACTTGAAAAAATATCTGGATGTTTCCCCCGAAGTAGCACAGGCTCTGGCCGAAGGCAAACCTGTGGTGGCATTGGAATCCACCATTATTTCCCATGGTATGCCCTACCCTCAGAATGTAGAAACCGCAATGAATGTAGAAAAAATTGTTCGGGAAAATGGAGCCATTCCCGCCACCATCGCTGTTATTGGTGGAAAACTGAGAGTGGGCGCCAGCTATGAGGAAATTGTGCATCTGGGCAAAAAAGGCTTGGATACCACCAAGGCCAGCCGCCGGGATCTTCCCGTATTGATTGCCAGAGGTGAAGACGGCGCTACCACAGTAGCCGCCACCATGATTATCGCCGCTTTGGCAGGAATCCGTATCTTCGCCACCGGCGGTGTAGGCGGTGTACACCGGGGCGCCGAAACCACTATGGACATTTCCGCCGATCTGGAAGAGCTGGCTATGACCCCAGTTATGGTAGTGTGTGCCGGAGCCAAATCCATTTTGGACCTGGGACTGACACTGGAATATCTGGAGACCAAAGGTGTGCCGGTACTGGGTTACCAAACCAAAGAGCTTCCTGCTTTCTATACCAGAAAAAGTGGTTTCTCGGTGGATTACCAGGTGGACAGCCCCTATGAAGTGGCCTCGATCTTCCAGGCAAAGCTGGATCTGGACCTGAAAGGCGGCATGCTGGTAACCAATCCCATTCCTGAGCAGTACGCTATGGATTTTGAGTACATCAACCGTTCCATTGAGGAGGCGGTTGCCCGGGCCAACCAACTGGGTATCAAAGGGAAAGCTACCACCCCCTATCTGCTGGATGAAATCAAAAACATCACCAAAGGCAGCAGCCTGGAAGCCAATATTCAGTTGGTATATAACAACGCCGCTCTGGCTTCTAAAATTGCCTGTGAACTTTCCAAACTGGAACAAGAATAATGTAAACAGTATAAAAAAGCCGTCCACACCTCTGTGTGGACGGCTTTTTATCTAAATTTAAAGAGCTGCTTTGTAAATAGCCAGAACATCCTGCCACGCCAGGGGACGGTATCCATTTTTCAGCCCCATAGCCGCAGCTTTCTTGGCCATAATTTCCAGGTTTTCCTCCCCGATATTTACCTCTTTCAGGGTGCTGGCCAGTTCCAGCTGGTTTTTCAGGAAATCAGCGGTGGCATCGATGGCCTTATTGGCAATCTCCATGGGGGGCAGAGCGGGGTCAATTCCCCAAACATTGACGCCCAGTTCCACAAATTTGCCTACAGTGGTCTCGTCCAGCACATACCGCATCCAGTGAGGGGTCAAAATGGCCAGTCCCACACCATGGGTGATATCATAGAAGGCGGAGAGTTCATGTTCCATGGGATGGACACTCCATGCGCCCTCTTTGCCGCAGGCTACAAAATCATTGATGGCCCAGCTGGATGCCCACATCAGGTTGGCACGGGCATCATAGTTGTCCGGCTCATCCATAGCCACCCGGCCATAGCGGATACAGGTTTTCAGCAGCGCCTCAATAATCCGGTCCTGCATAAAGGTGCCTTCTGCCCGGCTGAAATATACCTCAAACAAATGGCTCATAATATCCGCTGTACCCGCTCCAGTCTGGTAACGGGAAACAGTATAGGTATAAGTGGGGTCCAAAACCGAAGCCTTGGGACGCAGCAATGGACTGCTGATAGCTCTCTTTTCGTTGGTGTCAAAGTTGGTGATAACACCACCGCAGTCCATCTCAGAACCGGTGGCAGACAGGGTCAGAACCGATACAATGGGGGTAGCTTCCTTAATTTTAGAGTGGTCGATCACCAGATCCCAGGCATCCCCCTCATAATGGGCCCCGGCGGCAATGGCTTTGGCACAGTCGATGGTGCTGCCTCCACCCACAGGAACAATCACATCCACATGCTGCTCCTTACAGATTTTTACCCCTTCCCGGACACTGGTGATACGGGGGTTGGGCTCAACACCGCCCAGCTCCACACAAGCAACCCCTGCCTGTGCCAGCTGCTCTTTTACAGTGTCGTACAAACCAGATTTTTTAATGCTGCCGCCGCCATAGAGCAACAGGGCTTTTTTTCCATATTTCTGAACCTCTTCCCCCAGACACTCAACCTGTCCCTTTCCAAAGTAGATGGTGGTGGGAATGGAATACACAAAATTGTTCATTCGGATTACCTCCTTGGATTATAAATTGCTTTCACGCGGTCTCATTATACCATTTTTTCCCTGCCAGAGCAACACAGGCAGCCGTCGGCTGACGGCTGCCTGTGAAAAGCTCTTTAGAATTTGCAGTACTGCTCCATATAGCGTTCCATTCTGGGCAATACTTCCTCATAGGCCTTCTGGCTCTTTAAGTACTCATGGATATCGGTGACATCCACAATGGAGTGAACCTGGATGCCAAACTGCTCGCCCACTTCCATCACCGCGGTTTTGGTGGAATCCTGTCCCACCTCGCAGCGGTTGACCGAGATAAACATATCCCGCACCGACACATCGGCGCAGCCGGTCAGCATGGGCATTACCTCACGCACAGCGGTGCCTGCGGTAATAACGTCTTCCACAATAATCAGCCGGTCACCATCCTTGGGCTGGTACCCTACAAAGCTGCCACCCTCACCATGATCCTTTGCCTCTTTCCGGTTGAAAAAGTAAGGTTTGTCAATGCCGAAATCCCGGGACAGGGAGCCAGCCGCCGCTGTCACCAGGGGAATTCCCTTATAGGCGGGACCAAACATGGCGTCAAAATTGTCACCACAGGCCTCCTTGATACACTGGGCATAAAACTTGCCCAAAGCGGCAATCTGCGCGCCGGTGCGGTAGTTTCCGGTGTTGACAAAGTAAGGGGTCATTCTTCCGCTTTTGGTTTTAAACTCACCAAAACGCAGAACATCCGCGCTCATCATAAATTCAATAAATTCTTTTTTTGCCTGTGTCAGCATACTGGTCCCGTCCCTTTCTTGTGTTGGTCTGTTTGATCGAACATCAACCGCTTAAACGGTTGCATTATAGCATAGTTTCCTGTCTTTGGCAACCAAACAGCCCCTTTTTTGTCAAATTTCTATCATTTTCCCTGCCGGCCACAGAACTCTCTTGACATCCAATCAGATTTGTACTATGATGCGGATACAAACCCCGGGGGTGTAGTGTTAGGAGGTCTAACCATGAAAACACAAAAATTTGACGTCACCGGAATGACCTGTTCCGCCTGCTCAGCCCATGTGGAAAAAAGCGTGGCCAAGCTGCAGGGGGTGCAAAAGGTCTCGGTCAACCTGCTGGCCAACTCCATGGTGGTGGAGTACGACGAAGGCACCCTTGGCGACCAGCAGATAGAGGCGGCTGTGGACCAGGCCGGTTACCACG
>CALXEL010000087.1 GCA_944387315.1 uncultured Clostridia bacterium | reverse complement strand
GGCTGAGAGGAAGAAGAGGAAACTGAGGATGCCCCCTGGGACTGCTGTGCCGGGGTCTGGCTTTCGGAGGAACTTTCCGGGGCCTCCTGGGGCTGGGAGGAACTCTCCTGAGAGGAGGAGGGGTTCTCCACCGGGATGGGGGAACTCTCCGGTTGGGGGCCGGTGAGAAAGACCACCAGCAGCCCCAGCACCACCCCCGATGTCAGCAAAACCGAAAGGACGGTACGTCTGTGTATCTTCAAAATTCCTTTCACCCTTTCCCCAATGGCGCTCTCCCCAAAAGCCAGAATTCCCCCGGAAAAGGGGTTTCCCGGCCCCACCGCCAGTTCCAGCAGGGCGGCGGCATAATCAGCTCTCTTTTCCACTCCCAGCCCAAGCACCACCTGTTCGTCACAGGCTCCCTCCATATCCGCCGCGTAGCAGCGGTAAAACCACCAGACAAAGGGATTGAACCAGTGGAGGTAGAGGGCCAGGGTGGCAATGGCTTTTAAAAGGTGGTCCCGGCGGCGGATGTGGGTATACTCGTGGGCCAACACAAAGTCCAGGGCAGCGGATTCCTCCAGAGGAAAGGAGGCCGGCAGCAGGATACAGGGCCGCAGCAGCCCAAAGACCACTGGGGTTTGAAAACAGTCACTTTGGTAGACAGGAATATTTTTATAGGTGGCTAGCGCCACCCCCCGGCTGCGTTTGGCCGAGAGATAAAGCCAGCAGAGGGCGCTGTAACCCAGAAGCAAAGCGAACCCCCACAGCCACACCCAAAACAGCAGGTAGACCCAGTCCACCGGCTGCCACACCACCTGATAGGACTGGGAGGCTGTAGGCTGAGGGTCGGGGGTACTCTCCGGCCCCTCCAGCACTGGGAAAGGAACCTGCCCTTCCATAGGCTGGTCCAGGCGCAGCTCCACCCAGCTTTCATTTTGCCCTGTGGCGGTAAAGCCCGGCACCACCTCAAAGAAGCTGACAGGGGAGACAGGGGTCACCGGCAGCAGCAGCCGGATGAGTACAGCCATCCACAAACAGCAAAAGGCCCACCGGGGCACCCTTGTTTTAAGGGGTGCCCGGATGAGCCAAACGGCAATGCCAACAGCGGTGGCCGCCGCGGAACAGTGAATCAGCTGTAGAAACAGGGTTTTCATAGTCACCTCATGGGGGTGAGAGTATGGGCTATGCCCGGGTGCCGCCCCACTCCACCACTGTAAAGCCCTCCCGCACAAAGGGGGTAAAGGTTTGGGGTGGAATCTGGATAGGCTGGGAAATGGCTTTGTAAACCATGTGGACCCGCAGCACACTGTCGGGGGCGGGGGTGATGGTCAGGGGAGCCAATTGTTCATATTGATCGGTGGCGAAGGTGATCAGGTTGTACTGGTTCCGCTGGAGCTCCGGCACCCAATAGACCAGAAAATCGTTGTACTCCCGAGGGGTGAGCCCCATCTGGCTGAGGGTCTCCCGCAAAAAGCTTTCCACCTGGTCTCCAGGCACCACAAAGCCCTCGCTGAAATCCCAATCCACCTTCTTGTTCCCCTCCCAGAAGAGGTAGTAGTGTTCGCTGCCATCCGCCTGGTTGACCAGTCGGCCATCGGGATAGGCGGTCACCCGCCATCCGTCCTCATAGGTGGGATAGGTGTAGGTAAATTCCCCCTGGTAGTCCAGCTGGACGGTAACCTGGGTGGGCTGCTGGGGATAGAGATAGATCACCGGCTTGGCGGTATCGGGATTGGCCTTTTCCCCGTCGCTTTCCTGGGTGTTGGGGTCAGGGTAGAGACAGTCAAAGTGCTCCCGTAAAATTTCCTGAACCTCTGCCATGGAGTAGACCTTTCCTGGCACAAGCTGCTGCTCCGGCTCCACCGCTTGGTTAATCTGAGCCAGGAACGCCAGGTTTTCTCCATCCATAAAGAGGGTGCCAGTGGCCAGGTTGTAGATCCACAGGGCTCTTGCCTGGGTGGTCTCGTTGTCAAAACCCATAGCGGTCAGCTGATTTTCCACCCCGGCGGTGATGGTCATCGACCAGCGGGGGTAGTAAACACCCAACTGGCGCTCGGTCCGCTTGCCTAAAATCCATCGGCCCTGATAGTCCTGGCCGATCAGGCCCTCGCCATAAAAATCACTGGTTCCGGCCTTGTCCAGCAGGGTGCCATACATGGCGGTGTCCTGGACAATGAATTTTTCCAGGGTGTCACGCTGGGTCATATTGTCCACAAAGAGGCCCATATTGTACCGGTCGGTATCCCCTTTGGGGCTGTAGATGGGAAAGATAAAGCCCGGCCGCAGCTGACAGTCGTCACCATCTATAAAAACATTGTTTCCCTGAAAACTTTCGCTGCCGGCGTAAAAGGTGTCATAGGCCGCCGTCCAGCTTTTTACAGCGGGGCTGCTGTCAAAAAGGTCTGTTCCCTGGGAGCTTCCCCCGGTGGGCGGCCCTCCCTGAGCCACACTCTGAGAGGAGGTGGAAGCCGGCGCCGACGCCGGCCGGGAAAGGTGGTCCGGCGTCGAGACGGCTTGTGAGGATTGGCTAGAAGAAGATTCTTCTCCCTCCTCCTGAGAGGAGGATTGGGAGGAAGAAGAGGAACTCGATTGGGATGAGGAGGAGCTCTCCTGGTCTGAGGAGGACTGGCTGGGTTCCTGCTGGCACCCACCAAGGGCCAGAATCAAACTCCACGCCAGAACTATGGCGATCAGCCTGTGTTTCATACAAATACCTCCAATCTTTCGGGGTGGATAAGGACTTGGAACTATTCTTTCTCCTGATTTTGCTTTCTCTGTTCATCGATCAGCGCCTGCAGCTGTTCCAGCTCCTGGGGGCTGACCTTTTCCTCCTGGAAAAAGGCCGCCAAAAACATGGTGGCCGACCCCTCAAACATGCTGTGGATCAGCCCCTTGGCCCGGGACTGGCGCACCTCTTCCTTTTTTATAAGAGCAGTACAGAGGAAACCCGGCTCCTGACGGGAGACATACTCCCGCTCCACCAGGCTTTTTAAGATGGTGTAGGTGGTGTTTTTGTTCCAGCCGTACTCCTGGGCGGCAGCCAAGGTCAGTTCCTTAGCGGTGACCGGCTCCATGCGCCAGATCAGTTCCATCACCTTCAGCTGTGAGTTGTTGAGTTTTGTCAAAGCCATTGCAGGCCCTCCCCTGAGACCCAGTTGGTCTATTGTTGTAGTCTGTACTTTCATCATAGCCCCTCGGGCAGATATTGTCAAGACTATATTTATAGTCTTGACAATAAAAATTCCCTGTCCTCCCAACAGGTTCGGGAGGCAGGGGATTTCTTTGTACAGAATGATCGTTTTTCCCTTTTATTTTCCAGCAAGTTGAATAAAGGAAAATGCTTATAGGTTTTTCCTATGCAAACATAAAATAAAGGTATTTTACTTTTTATAAAATGAGGTCTACAATGAAAGAAGAGGGTGAGTCCGCTGGTCCTTCTGGCGGATGAGATTCTCAATGAAATCAATAAATTTTGAGGTGTCGCTGTACATATAGCGGTTCTTCTTCCAGACCAGGCCGATCTCGATAGGAACCGGCTGGCTGAGGGGAATAGCTACAATGTCCGGCTCACCCTGGGCCATCTCCCGGAACATGAAGGAGGACGCGGTGCCGTCCTGAATCAACCGTTTGATGGTTTCCAGCTGGATGGAACGCATAATCACATTGGGCTCCAGGTTGGCCTGGGCAAACTGGCGGTTGACCGCGTCCAGATGGTAGGAACCCTCTTTCAGCATGGCGATGGGGTCATCCCCCACCTCCAGAATGGACACCGACTTCTCCCCAGCCAGCCGATGGTTTTTATGGACACAGTAGCACAGTTCGGTGGTGAGGATGGTGAGGGTTTTAAAGATCAGGTGATCGGCCTCCGCCAGAATGGCTAGGGCAATATCCAGTTCCTCATCGGCCACCTGCTGGCAGGTCTCCCGGGAACTGAGCTCGGAAATATCCAGCCGGATGTGGGGATAAGCAGCCTGAAAACTGCGAAAAATAGAGGGAAAGAGAAAAGAACCAATCATGGGAGGAACCCCAATTTTAATCTGATTTTTCTTGTTTCCCATATCTTTCATGGTTTCGGCGAGCCTGTCAGCGGATTCCAACAGCTCCCCCACCCCTTGCAGGAGATGTTCTCCCTCTTTGGTCAGGTAGAATTTTTTCCCAATCCGATGAAATAGATTGACTCCAAACTCCTCTTCCAGCTCCTTGATGGAAGCGGAGATGGATGGTTGGGAAATGTGCAGCGCTCCCGCTGCCTTGGTGACGCTGCCATATCGGCAGACAGCCTGAAAATAGCGCAGCTGATTGAGCTTCAAGGTCAAACTCCCCTTTCCCTGTGCGGTTCTATTCTATTTATCATATCACAAAACCACAGATAGAGAAAGCTGTTTCAGACGCCCTTTCACCGAGAGGACTCCTCCGGTGAAATCAGATAAAGCAATTTGATGGAGGTAATCATTATGACACCAGGAGAAAAATCGTTAAAACTTTGTAAAGAGGCCGGCGGTAAAATTGAAGTGGTCAGCAAGGTAGCTGTAAAGAATAAAGAGGACCTTGCGGTAGCTTATACTCCCGGTGTGGCCCAACCCTGTCTGGAAATTCAGAAGGACCCCAGCAAAATGTATGACTACACCTGCAAAAAGAACACCATCGCTGTTGTAACCAATGGCTCGGCTGTTCTGGGCCTGGGCAATATCGGCGCTGGCGCTGGTATGCCGGTTATGGAGGGCAAAGCCATTATCTTTAAAACCTTTGCCGGCGTAGATGCTTTCCCCATCTGCCTGGACACCCAGGACCCTGACAAGATTATTGAGGCTGTAAAACTCATGGAACCCACCTTCGGCGGCATCAACCTGGAGGACATCAAGGCTCCCGAGTGCTTCTACATTGAAAACAAGCTCAAAGAGATCTGCAATATCCCTGTATTCCACGACGACCAGCATGGTACCGCCATTATCGTTGTGGCTGCCGCTCTCAACGCCTTTAAACTGGTTGGCAAGGACATCGCCACCGCCAAGGTAGCGGTAAACGGCGCCGGAGCTGCCGCTCTGTCCACTGTAAAACTGCTGATGCTGGCTGGATTTAAAAATATTTCCATGTGTGACATTGACGGCGTTATCTATGAGGGCAGACCTGGTATGCATGAGGGCCTGGTAGAGATCGCCAAGGTGACCAACCGGGATAAAGTACAGGGCACCATCAAGGACATCATTGCTGGCGCTGATATGCTGATCGGTCTGTCCGCTCCCAACTGCATCACCAAGGAGATGATCTCCACCATGAACAAGGACGCCATTGTATTTGTTATGGCCAACCCTGTTCCTGAGATTATGCCCGAAGACGCCAAGGCAGGCGGCGCCCGTATCATTGGTACCGGCCGCTCCGACTTCCCCAACCAGGTAAACAACTCGCTGGTATTCCCCGGCCTGTTCCGGGGCGCCCTGGATGTACAGGCCTCCAAGATCACCGATGAGATGAAGGTGGCCGCGGCCAAAGGCCTGGCTGCCCTGATCCCCGATGAGGAACTGCGGGACGATTATGTTATTCCCGACATGTTTGATCCCAGAGTGGCTCCCAGCGTAGCCAAATATGTAGCTGAGATAGCTCTCAAGAGCGGTATCGCCGGCAGAACTGACATTACCCCTGAGCAGGTTGCCCAGCACACCAGAGAGCTGGTTGGCAACAAGTAATTGCCTGAAAAACTCATTTCTTCCATACATTTTAAAAAGGGAAGCGGTACACACCGCTTCCCTTTTTGTTTTGCCTAAAAGAAGTCCCCTGGCTTTTGTAAGCCAGGGGACTAGGAACATTAATAGTTTTTCACCAGCATTTTAAAGTAGGCCTGAGGATGATCACATACAGGGCATACACCAGGAGCTTCGGTACCTACATGGATATGGCCACAGTTGGCACACTGCCATACTACCTGCTCATCTTTGGCAAATACCTTGTTGTTTTCCACATTGGCAAGGAGAGCCAGATATCTTTCCTCGTGCTCCTTCTCAATGCGGCCCACTGCCTCAAACAGGTAAGCGATCTTGTCAAAGCCCTCTTCCTTGGCGGTTTTGGCAAAACCAGCGTACATGTCGGTCCACTCGTAGTTCTCGCCTGCTGCGGCGTCTTTCAGGTTGGTAGCGGTATCAGGCATACCATCATGGAGCAGTTTGAACCAGATTTTCGCGTGCTCTTTCTCATTGTCAGCAGTCTCGGTAAAGATGGCCGCGATCTGCTCAAAGCCCTCTTTCTTTGCCTTGCTGGCATAGTAGGTATATTTGTTTCTGGCCTGGGATTCTCCGGCAAAAGCCGCCATCAAATTCGCTTCGGTTTTGCTGCCTTTCAGATTCATAAAAACACGCTTCCTTTCTTTTATTTAATATCGATAACAGTTACTAATTTTGTATCATTAGTATACTATTGATCTTTCAAAAAGTCAACTAATTTTTTAGAAAAATTCCAACTTTTTCTGGTTTTCTATCTTCATTCTAGAGGGTCAAAAAGCTTTTTGCAAGGGCGGATTTTCTTTTCGGGAGGATTACCAAAACAAAGGGAGATACCTTGTGCTTGTTTGCCAGCACAACCTTTGCTATAATAAAATCGGTCGGCCAATGGCCGGGAAAGAGAGGGATTCTCATGTTGGAACGAATCGCGCCTCTGCTGGAAGAACCTCTGATTTTTGGGGTATTCAGCCAGCTGAAAAAAGGGGTGGCACGAGAATATCACAAGGTACAGGTCAAGCCCTTTGAAAAAGGGGAAACTGTTTGGTATCAGTTCACCTATGTCTGTCCTAAAAAAGTACTGCATCAAAATTTCTCCCAACAGGATGCGGCGGCGGAAATGGCCCGGCTGCTGGAGGAGGAATTTCATCAGGGGGTATTGTACACTGCCCAGCACGATTTCCACCTGCTGGCCTTTGGACGGTTAAAAATCAAGACACAGGCCCCAACCCGTCAGCCTCAGGCAATTAAAGGTCATGACGGCGATAAAAACTATATTCTCCAACCGGATGGCAACTACGATTTTTTGGTACAGTTAGGGGTAATGAATGAACAGGGACGGGTAGTCAAAGCCAAATATGACAAGTTCCGGCAGATCAACAAATATCTGGAACTTGTGGCCCAGTGTGTGGACCAACTGCCCCAGGACCGCACATTGCGGATTATTGACTTTGGCTGTGGAAAATCCTATCTCACCTTTGCTCTGTACTATTATCTGGTTAAAATGCTGGGGCGAAAGGTGGAAATCATCGGCCTGGACCTGAAAGAGGATGTGGTGACCTTTTGCAGGCAGGTGGCCCAGGAACTGGATTATCAGGGGCTCACCTTCTCCATTGGGGATATTCGGGGATACCAGGGCAGCGGGCAGGTGGATATGGTGGTCACCCTCCACGCCTGTGATACCGCCACTGATGACGCCATTGTACAGGCCATGGGCTGGGGAGCCAAAATTATTCTCACTGTTCCCTGCTGCCAGCATGAACTGTTTTCTCAGATCTCCAATCCTCAAATGGAGCCTATTACCCGCCATGGTATCTTAAAGGAGCGCCTCTCCGCCATGATAACCGACACCATCCGAGGGCAGCGGATGGAAGCCTGCGGCTACCAGGTGTCCATTATGGAGTTTATCTCAATGGAACACACCCCCAAAAATATTCTCATCAAAGGGGTTCGCCAGGGAGGCTTCCATCCAAAGTCCTATGAAGCCTACCGGCAGTTCGCCGCTTTCTGGCAGATTCATCCCTACCTGGAGCGTCGTTTACAAGAGATCGGCCTGCTGCCCGTCCAGCCAGAATAGCCCGATACTATTCCCGCCTGTTTTCCCATGAAAACAGGCGGCTTTTTTATGAGTGAGAGAGGCCAGAGGCCACTCATCCACTGTGGTTTTCTCCCAATTCACTGTATTCAAACCCCGCCTGATGGCTGACACTGGAAAAGAGCAGCTTGTCTCCATGCCAAAAGCGATAGGCCACCTGGCAGGCAGAGCTCTCCCGAATTTCCCGCTCCATCGACCCGGATATGGGAGCCCGTAAGGGATAAAACTCCCCGCCCAACAACTGAGCTTCCAGGCGCAGTTTCCCCTGGGTTACCACTCCGCCCCAACTGTTCCAACTCTCAGCCCGTCCTCCAAGATAGGTGCCCAGACGGTACTGCCGGCCCCGATAGATCACTACACCGATGCAACCAGTGATAGCCAACGGTCCCAAAGGAACTTGGGCCACCGCCAGCATCACACAGTTTCCTCCCGGCAAATCATTGCTTTGGCTCCACAGATACTTTTGGGGAAATGAACTGCCCCAATCCTTTTCCAAATAGCCCCGTCCCCGGCTGAAGTCATACCAGGTTCCGTTAATCTGCAGGCCTCCCTCCAGCCAATGGTCCATACTTAAAACGCCATGCCGGCACTCAAGCCCAGGCAAAAGCCCAAAGGGACCCATTATATCATAATGGAGAGAGGTAAATGGACCGTACCCAATTTTTCCCTGGATTTTCAGCCCTGGCTGCTCCACCTTAATCCAAGCTCCCCGGGAGGTAAAATAGTTTTCTCCCACCTGGACCCAAAACTTTTTCCGGCTGGCTCGAAAAGCTGTAATGGGATAGTCTACCTGCCAGGCCCCTTCTGAGGTAATAATTTGCAGAAAAGCCATCTCCTCCCCTGTCTCCCGCCGGCTGACCCCGGGAATCAATGCCACTGTCTGATTGCTGTTTTGCTGTTTGAGGTACCAGCCCTCAAAATAGGGGCCTGTATCCCGCCCCAACTTGCCTTGTAACATAAAAGGGTTCCTCCTTTCGGTACTGACCGTAGTCTGCACCAAAAAGAGGAGCTTTAAACTTTTTAAGGAAAAATCTCACTTTTTTATCTGTGCCTTTTGGGCATGCTCCTTAATTTTGTCAAAGGATTCTCCACTGATTACATGCTCAATTCGGCAGGCATCGGCCGCTGCGGTGTCCGGGCTGACGCCTAAAGTAATCAGAAACTCTGTGAGCATTTGATGACGCTCATACATCCGATTGGCAATGGCTCGTCCAGAATCGGTCAGCAGGAGACGTCCATCCCGCTCCATAGTGAGATGACCTGCTTGCCGTAAAATAGACATGGCTCGACTGACACTGGCTTTGGTATAGGACAGTTCATTTGCAACATCAATAGAACGCACTGTTCCGTTTTTATTTTCCAGTATCAATATGGTCTCTAAATAATTCTCACCGGATTCCTGTATTTTCATGGACGCTACTCCTTTAATAAACTATATTCCATTTGTCCATGTTATTTTACCACTGAATTTTAAAAATCTCAAGCCAGTGGCCTCTGCGGCAAAATTTTATCCTTCCTTATCCCAACCCATACGATGGATGCTCTCTTTGAGCCCCTTACAAAACTGCTGAATCATAGGTACCCGGTCCGGAGCTGGATAGCGATAGGTCAAAAGATAACAGGGACGCCGGGGAGGTGGAGGTGTCAAACGGCAGGTCGCTGCCGGAACATCAGGTCCCAGAGATTGTACATACCGCTCTGGCAGGAAAAACCAGTTATTTGGATTCTCTACAAAATAGTAGTCGGTAAATACTGTCTCTCCCCATACAGGCTGGTCTGATGTATCACCACTATTCCAGTAGTTATCATGCCACCGCTGAAAAGCAGCACCCCAATCTACCAGTATTTCGCATTTTGGGTCCAAATCTGCCGGTGTAACCTCTTTACCGGCCAAAGGGCTTTGGGCAGGACATGCCACCACCATTTTTTGCGAAAAAATCTTTTCGGTTAAAATATCCTCATCCTGAATGACATTTAAATGAAAGGTAAACCCCACATCCGCTTTCCCACTTTTCAAAGCATCCACCATTTTGGGGGTACTATACCGGGTATTCTGAATGCGAAAAGGATGTTTCTCCTCCATAAGATAACGCCGATAGGGAGCAAAAGTAGAGCGATCCAAACTCAGATTGATAGCAACATTAAAAATGGATACGGAACGGGAATTTTTAATTTCCCGGGTATCCAGCCAGGCAGCCATCATACGCCGGGCAATGGGGATAAAGCGCTTACCCTCGGGAGTCAATGTAACACTTCGGCTGCCTTTTTGCCGTTCAATCAACTGAAAATCCAATTCTTCCTCCAATGATCGAAGCCTGTGACTAACCGCCGATTGGGAAAGATATAAAACTTCTGCCGCGGCGGAAATGCTGTGGGTGTTTACAATTGTCAAAAAAGCCTCTATTTCCGAGAAATTCATAAGCTTCCCCCTTCTAACAATAGCCTACCACATTATAGGTTATTTTGTAAATATTGTATAATGCCAAAGTTTATTTTTCTAAGTTATTCATTTTTTGACTATTTAATATCAATTAGTTGCGGTTTCATTGATGAAAACCTATGGTAAAATGTTCTCGTAAAAAAGTTTTTTATGCAAAATAGAAAGTTATTATGCGATGGAAATTTGTATAAGGAGGCATATGCGATGGATGAACGCATGAAAGAAATTATTTCCTATGTAGACGCCCATAGAGATGAGATGATCGCTCTGTGGAAAGACCTGGTAAACCTGGAAGGCAGCTCAACAGAGAAAGCCAACCTGGACCTGGTTGCGGCTCGCATTAAAGAAGCTATGGAAGAGGCTGGCGCTACAGTTACTATGGTTGAGGATGGCCCCGTACCTGCTGAGGCTCCCATCACCGTTCTGGGTGTTGTAGGCGCTGACCGCCCCGGCAAACCTGTCGTTCTGTCTGGCCATTACGACACTGTATTCCCCAAGGGTACCTTTGGCGAGAATCCCTTCCGCATTGAGGGTGACAAGGCCTATGGCCCCGGTGTCCTGGACATGAAGGGCGGTATTGTAATTGCCATCTACGTAGTGAAGGCTCTGAACGCAATTGGCTTTAAAGATCGTCCCATCCGCCTGATCTTCTGCGGCGATGAGGAAATTGGCCATCCCAAGTCCACTGCTGGCCAGCTGTTCCAGAGTGAGTCCAAAGGTTGTGCCTGTGCTTTCAACCTGGAGACTGGTTTGGTAGACAACAGCCTGTGTGTAGGCCGTAAGACTGCCAACAACTATACCGTTGAGGTAACTGGTGTTGAGTCCCACGCTGGTAACGATTTTGAGTCCGGCCGGAGCGCTATTGCTGAAGCTTGTCTCAAAGTAACCGAGATTCAGGCTCTCACCGATCTGTCTAAAGGAACCACTGTCAACACTGGTACTATCCAGGGCGGTACCGTTCCCAATGCAGTACCTGGCTATTGTAAATTCGTGGTAAATGCCCGTTTTGAGTCCTATGAAGAGTTTGACCGGGTCAATGCCGCTGTTGTAGAAATTTGCAACCGCAACCATATCGATGGTACCCATACCACCGTACAGTACCACAAAAAAGCGTTCCCCATTTTCGAGTGCACCCCCGCTGTTATGGGCTTCTGGGAGTTCTCTTCCAAGATTGCTGACCGGTATGGCTTTGAGAAGCTGGGCCACAAGAAATTGGGCGGTGGATCTGATGCCTCTGGTATCTGCTTTGTAGGTACCCCTGTTATCTGCTCCTATGGTGTTCGTGGCGAGCACAACCACACCGATCGCGAGTACGCTTTGGTAGAAACCTTGTTCGAGCGTACTAAACTGATCTCCGCCATTATCAAAGACCTTGGCGAATACGAAAACGCATAATCCCCCCTGTGTTGGTGTAGCGGAATCTGTCTTCCGTAACCATAAAAAATAGTTCGAGGAGGAACAAAGAATATGTCTACTGAACAAGCAATGAAACAAAAACCAGTAGTAACATGGAAAGGCTGGCTGGCACTGCTGATCATGTGCTGCATGTTCTCCGGTTTGTTTACTGGGTTTGAGGGTGCTCTGAAACCTCTGAATGTCCTGGACTTTAACACCATGGTAGGTAGCTTCGGTGTTGACGCCGACGGCGTAAACTTCCAGGGTAAAAACGGTACTGGTGCTCGTGACGGCTTTATGTTCACCATCACTCTGGTACCTGGCTGTATCTTCGCTATGGGCTTTTTGGAAGTTCTGACCCGTATGGGCTGTATGGAAGCTGCTCAGGTAGCTTTTACCCCCATTCTGAAGCCTATCCTGGGTATCCCCGGTGCTTGCGGACTCGCCTTTATCAACGCGCTGAACAGTTCGGATATTGCTGCTGTACTTACCAAACAACTTTATGATGACGGCATGATTACCGATGATGAGCGTTCTGTATTTGTTGCGTATCAGTATGCTGGCTCTGCTCCCATTGGTAACATGATCGGTACACAGGCTGCTTTGCTGCCTATTATTAACTTGGCTATGGGCCCCATGATTCTGCTGATCATTGTCTGCAAAATCTTTGGCGCCAACCTGCTGAGAATTTATCTGAAGATGACTAAGAAGAGCAGAACCGCAAAGGAGGCCAAGTAATATGAGCACTGCAAAAACTCCGGCTGCAGCTCCGGCTAAAAAAGAGAATTTTATTGATGTATTTTTCGCTGGTGCGAGAAAAGGTTTAGGTATTGGTTTTAACACCATTATGCCCGCTATGGTTATGGGTTATGTTCTGGTACAGGCCCTGAAAGTCAGCGGTATTATGGATGTTCTGGCAACTGTTTTCGCTCCTGTAATGGGACTGTTTGGCCTGCCCGGTGAGGCTTTCGCTGTACTGATTTCCGCTTTCTTTGCGAAAGCTGCTGGCGCCGCTGCTGCTGCCAACCTGTACACCGCTGGTGTTATCACCGCTCCTCAGGCTACCATCCTCCTGATGCCCTGTATGCTGATGGGTACTTTGATCGGCCACTATGCCCGTATTGTACTGGTTTCTGAGGCCAACCCCAAGCTGACCCCCATCTTCTTCGCTATTCCTCTGATCGACTCCGCTGTTGGTATGATCATTGTTCGGATCATTCTGACTGCTATGGGTCTTATGTAAGCTAGACTTCTCATTTTCCATACACTGGGTTTCCCTGAAATGGGTTATCCATCCTTTTTCTTCATGCAAAATGAAAAAGCCCGCCGTTTGGCGGGCTTTTTCATTTTTATTTCACAATTCTTATTTTGTTAGTTCTTTTATAAGCACAGTGGCATCCCAATTGGCCACCAGCTTCTCTTTTTCCCCTCGTGTAAGCTGCTTAATGGCATACTCCCGGCTCATAGCTTCTCCCTTGCTGCCCCATTCCTCAGCATACACCAGTTCCACTGGCAAGTGGCTGCGGGTATACCGGCTGCCTTTTCCCCGCTGATGATCTGCCACCCTCTGGGTCAGGTTATTGGTCCAGCCAGTGTAATAGCTGCCATCCCCACAGCGCAGCATATAGACCCAAAAGCCCCCCTTACGGGCAAGGCGGGTTTTCCTCCAATAATCTGCCATGGAATAGCCGGAAAGCCCAGTAACCTCTTTTCCAAACCACTGCGGTGGCTGGAATGCCAAAGCTTCTTCCACTGTCTCAAATTCTACTTCCCCATAGCAGAAACCATCTGGGCTGTCTGGTTCTACCTGATTGCATTCCAATACATGTCCATCTGGCAAAACATATTGCCGCTGTTCTTTTTCAATTAAAGGTCCGCACAGCAGGGAGCTTAGCCGGCAAAACTGTTCCTCATCCAAAGGCAGCTCGATTTCCTCCCTTACCAAGTCACCCTTCCCCTTGATACACAAACGATATTCTGTTCCCTTTGAACCAACACTGCTGCGAATGCGTACAGTGGGTTTTAACGCCAAATATCCCTGGGCCATTCGCAGAATACAGATGGGCGTCTCTTCGGGAAAGGAATCCATTAGAAATTTCCGTTCAATTTCCACATTAACTGCCTCCTGCTGTATTTTCTGTATGTAAGGGTACTGGTTTTATTCCGCAAAGTCAAGTATCTCCCATACCTTATTGGGGTATTCAAATATATTTTTTATGAGTCCCACATATTTAAATCTCTCAAATCCTGACTGGCTTCCTGAAACGTATCAGCGGAAAAAAGGAAATTCCCCTGCACATCATAAACTTCCACATGGTGGTTGACATATTTAAACTCATATCCCATGGTGCCCTATCTCCTTTCCTACAGAACCAACCGGGGATCATATTCAAACCCCTCTCTGGCGCATTGGGCGGCCACTGCTTTCCGCCGGGTTCTCAGATAGCTTTCCCCTTTCTGCCTGCGCAGTGGAACACCGTCAAGATCCGCCATTGTCAAAGAGATCAAACTGCCAATTTCCATCTGCCGCTGCCGATTAAAGTTGTGGGCTTTGGTATACCGTTCATATTGTCTTCTCTGCTGATCCGCTAAAATATATTCCCTTGCCATAGTCCGGCGCAATACAACTCCACAAAATATCATCCCTAAAAAAGCCAATGCCGCCATAGCCATTCCTCCTTCATGTGATTGCTTTAGTTATATTGTATCAATTGTACTGACCCAAAAAACGGACTTTTTCAGTAAAAAACACTGTGGTTTTTCCCCTTGACTTTCTTTTATAAAGCGGGTATAGTATGAACTAATGCAAATTTATATATTAATAATGAGGATTTGGTTATGAATTCTTCTTTACCTATATCTCAGCGTCTGTCTACTGGCATTTTACTTGCTTTTACTGGCGGTTTTTTGGACATCTACACCTTTCTGCTGAAAGGCGGTGTATTTGCCAATGGCCAAACCGGCAACATCGCTTTAATGGGCTTTCATTTAGCCAGCGGCAATTTTGCCAGGGCAGGGCGATATTTAGTGCCTGTGTGCGCTTTTTCTCTTGGCGTCATGCTGACTGAAACAGTACGGCACCGGTTCGCCGGTTTTGAAAAAATTCACTGGCGGCAATGTACAACCCTGATTGAAATTGTACTGTTATTTTGTATTGGCTGCTTTTCTGCCCAGGTGCCCTATCTGTTGGTTACCAGTTTGATTTCAACAATTTGTGGCATCCAAGTTGCCAGCTTCCGGCTGGTAGAAGGAGCCCCTTACGCCTCCACTATGTGTACAGGCAATCTGCGTTCTATTTCTGAAATGCTTTCTCTCTACCTGTTTTATGGGGATAAAAGCGCGGGCAAAAGCATTCTCTATTATCTGACCATCATCTTCTGTTTCCTGACCGGCGCCATTGCGGGTACTGTTTTAATTGGAATCTTTCAGGAACCTGCAATCTGGTTTTGTTGCCTTTTACTTGGAATTGTACTGATCCGCCTGGTGCGCCACCCTTTAGAAACTTCCCATCAAGCTCACCCATAATAAAACAGACGGCGAAAACTAAGTTTTCGCCGTCTGTTTTATTATGCTATGTCTCCTGATATTGAAGCAACACGGTAGTTGCCTGTACTTTCAGTTGTTCTATGACCGATTGGGGAGAAAGAATTTTTACATCCCCACCAAAACCAAACACCCAGGACAAAAATTGAGGGCTCACTGCCACCCGCACTGTAGCAATAAAATGGTCCGGCCCACTGTGGGTCATAGGAACATCCCTGCCAAACCGGTCAATCACCACTCCGGCCAGCCGGTTGGCAAACCGCATCCGAATGACTTCTTCTTCCCCACCAAACATACCAAACAGTTTACTGGTATAACTTGCCATATCAAAAGCCTTAAAATGCTCCTGGCCATCCCTGGGTTGGCTGAGCATCTCAATAGACATCATTTTATCAATACGGTAATGCTTAATACATTCTGCCTGGCTGTCATATCCAATCATATAATAATTCTCATCTTCCCACGCCAACGCCCAGGGGCTGATGCAATAATTTTTCCCCTGGCGGCGGGGTTTCTTTTCTTTATTGACAGTCCACTCAAAGTACTGAAAAGATATTTTCTTTCCGGCGCTGATGGCAGTGTGTATTTTATCCACATTGTAATAAATGCTTTCATTCATGGTTTTGATCCGGCCAGCCACATAGACCTGGCGCTGCAGGGATTGGGCTTCGTAATCGCTGGCCAAACTTTCCACTTTTTTAATCAGCTGGGTGGATTTGCGGTGGGTAATAAATTTAGAGGCCTGTACAGCATCCACCAACAATTTCAGTTCCGGAAGCTCAAAGAGACGGTTGGCAACATAGTACTCGCTGCGTTTACCCCTCCGCAGCTCAATATCCACACCATGGAGCCGGAGTGTCTCAATATCATCATATATGCTTTTTCGCTCGGCTGAAATCCCCTGTTGGGCCAAAAGATCGATCAACTGGGGAATGGTCAATCCATGCTCTTCATCTGTTTTTTCCAAAAAGATACTCCGCAGAGCCAATAGCTTTCCTTTTTGATGAGGTGCTTTTGCCAATCTAATTCCTCACTTTCCCTCTGATGTCACATATTTATTATAGCATGTCTGCCCCTCCCTTGGAAATGTATTGTTTTATCGCCATAATAAGTTCAAAACAGACAATTACACAGGCTGTTTTCTTGCTATTTCAACACAATGCCCATAAAATTCCAAATAAAATCTCTATGGATTTTAAGATACTCCACAATCCCCATCACCAGTTTTCCCCAGGTCATTTACTGGAAATTCCCGATTTGTTTGCAAGATTTCCACTCTTTCCACCAAGTTTTCCACAACCTATAAACCAATAGATTTATGTATTTTCTCAATCTTTTGGCAATAAAAAAGCTCTGCCTATCGACGCAGAGCCTTAAAAAATTCTTTCAACTGGGCCATACACTCCTCTTCCAACACCCCAGAAGTAATTCTGGGATGGTGGTTAAAAGGCATGGCTGTCATATTGCAAACTGAGCCACAACATCCCGCTTTTGAATCTTTGGCCCCATACACAATCCTTTGAATACGGGCGTTGATAATTGCGCCTGTACACATGGGGCAGGGTTCCAGGGTCACATAAAGGCTGCATCGGTGCAGCCTCCATCCCCCCAAAACCTTGCAAGCCTGCTCAATGGCTAAAATCTCCGCGTGAGCCAAGGCGTTTTGATCTAGTTCTCTGCGATTGTACCCTGTGGCAATTACTTGATTGTCCTGCACAATACAGGCACCCACTGGCACCTCGCCCTGTCTGGCTGCCTCTTTGGCTTGCTCCAAGGCTATTGACATAAAATACGCGTCATCATATACCATGAGACTTTCTCCTTTAGCGGATAGGATATAGGGTACTGGCAGCCATTATAACCAACAAAATCATCGCCACCGCCATACCTGCTGAGGTGAAAAATAAGGTCATCTTTTGTCTCTCAGGGGTCACTGTCTCCGCTGGAGGAAAGGAGAACAGATTTCCCTGCACTCGCACCAGCAGTAACAACCCAATCAATCCTAAAAGCATATAGCACAGATAGATGCCATATGTTACAGCCAACTGGATACTATCCCCGGCATAGAGGGTAAGAATACTGGAGATCACAGCCACTGCGTTGTTAATAAAATGAATCACCATGGCAATTCTCAAAGAACCAGTCAACAGCACAAAATACCCCATAGCCAATCCAACCAGAAAAGCACTGGGAGCCTGAACAAAATTACCATGGACCGCGGCAAAAATAATAGAAGAAGCCAGCAAAGCAAAGGCATCGCCAAAACGGCGCAGGGACTGCATAACAATGCCTCGAAATACGACCTCCTCCAACAACGCCGGCAGCACCGCTGAATTGACAAAGAACAGAATGGTAGCGAAAATTCCTGAGGGCACAGTTAAATCTGGAGAGGACGGCCAATACCCGAAGGCGGAGAATACAGCGGAAATGGATGCGGCACTATAGGCGCCCATAACCGACATACCCAAACCTACAAAAACAGCCGGAAGAACCAATCGGGAACTGGGACGTTTCAACGGCACTGCCATGGAAGAAGGAATCCGCACATATTTACTATACAGGACAAAAGGCGCCAATAGAGCGACACAATAGGCAATGCCGGAAGCCAGCTCGGTTATCACTGGCGGAGCTACTACCTGAAAATCTAAAATGCGGATACTGGGAATAAACATCCCCAAAAAATTCAGAACCAGGGCTGGAAGAAACATGGATAGAAACAAAAACATCAATACTGCTCCACCCAAAGCAGAGGAATATGCCTGAATCAGCCGCTTTTCACTTACCTGAGGAGGCGGCGGGGTAAACCCATAGCCACTGACATAGGTGTATTCATTGGGATTTCTGTTTTGATTAAAATCCTGTCCTTTTCCATAATAAGAAAGGAAATGTCCCTTCTGAAAAAAAGAGGTCATGGATTCATACTCCTTATCTGTCACAACAACCGACTCTGCCCTCAATGGGAAGGGCAGGCGTTTTTCTACATATTTTATAAAATTATAACATAGGAAAAACCGGAATAAAACCAATGAATTGTAAACGAATTGTTTCTGTATACAGCAAGGTCAATCCAATTTGTAGGAACACAAATAAAAAAGCCAGACAAACCAATTGTCTGGCTTTTTTTACTCAATTGTTAACTGTTGGCACGCTGCCGACGATACAGGAACCATACAATACCCAGCATAAGGCATACACCTACAAGAAACGCCAACAAAGAGCTCTGGGTAATGCCCAACAGAAGATAGCTAATGAAGCTGCACCCTGCTACTAACAGAGCATACGGAATCTGGGTGGATACATGGTCGATATGGTGACACTTAGCTCCTGCCGAAGCCAAAATTGTCGTATCAGAAATGGGAGAAATGTGATCTCCACAAACAGCACCCGCCAAGATAGCCGCCACTGATAACACCAAAAAGGAACTTTCCGGTGAAAAAACAGCCACAGCGATGGGGATTAAAATACCAAAGGTTCCCCAAGAGGTACCAGTGGCAAAAGCCAAACCAGCGGCAACCAGGAAAAAGATTGCCGGCATCAGTGCCTGTACCTGCACATTGCCAGAAACCAGCATGCTGACATAGCCGCCCAAGTTCAGATAATCCTTGCTGCAGATGCCGGAAAGGGTCCAAGCCAGGGATAAAATCATAATGGCGGAAGCCATAGATTGCAGGCCCATTACAAAGCTTTCAGTAAACTGAGAAAAGGTAATGACCTTGCGGGGCAGGTACAAGATAAAGGTGAACACCAAAGTAAAAAACGAGCCCAATACCAAACTGGAAGCGGAATCACAGTCTGCAAACGCCTGCACGATGCTTTTCCCCTCTAAAATACCTCCCGTATACAGCATGGCGCCAATACACAGGACAATCAGGCAAGCGATAGGCAACACCAGATCTTTGACCTTGCCATTTCCCTGTATCTCGTCACGAGCGTCATTGGACAAATCCAAATCTTCCGTCCCATGGGACAGATTATACTGTTCCATTGCGGAAAAATCAAAGTTCAGCCAAATGATGGCCACCAAAAACAGCAAAGTAAACAGGGCGTAAAAATTGATGGGAATGGTTTGTAAAAACAGAGAAAACCCATCGATGGTGCTGTTTTCTGGTAGGGATGAACCTACAGCCGCAGCCCAGCTGGAAATAGGCGCCAAAATACAAACAGGTGCGGCGGTTGCGTCAATCACATAAGCTAGTTTTGCCCGGGAGATTCGGTAGCGGTCAGCCACCGGCCCCATGACAGTGCCAACTGTGAGACAGTTAAAATAGTCATCTACAAAGATGAGAGCTCCCAGGGCGGCTGTAGCCAGTTGTGCTCCCCGTTTAGTATGGATTTTGCCAGATGCCCACTCTCCATAGGCCCGGGATGCGCCGGAACGGGTAATCAAAGCCACCAGAATGCCCAACAAAGTTAAAAAGATTAGAATATTCACATTGCCGCCAATTTTCTCCCCCATAATGGAGAACACAGTTTCAGCAGCCGCAAGGGGCTGAAACCCAGTGAAAAACAATCCGCCGGCGAAGATACCTACCATCAAAGAGAGATACACCTCTTTGGTGAGCAGCGCCAATGCTATGGCAACCAATGGAGGGATCAACGCCCAAAATGTTCCTGACAAAACAATTCCTCCCTATTTTATTGTATAACACACGATAACAGTGTACCACAAGATGAGATAAAGTTGTTGTTAATTTTTCCGTTTATTATATTTATTGGAGTTTTTTCTCTTTGATATTATTCAAAATTTTTATTTTATTTGTAAATTTTTAGTTTAACTTTTATTGCTTTTTTCAGTAAAATCGGTAAAATAAAATGCATAGGGTTTTAATAGGCTTTTTAGATAAAGCCGCTCTTTGTCCACAAGCTTTCTCGACTGCGGCATTGGGAAAGCAGAAACACACATAAAACACGAGGAGGAACACAATGGAGATTGCCAAGCTAATTCTGGTCTTTTTTGTAATTCTGGGAATGCTAAAATTTAAAAAGCCCCTCTGGCTGGCTGTGGTCGCCGGTTCGGTAGCGGCATGTCTGCTCTATCCTATGGGGCTTGTCCCTACATTGCAGCTGGTGGGAAAATCCGCTGTCAATCCAGACACCATCGCCTTGGTAGCTGCTATCTACCTGATTACCTTTTTGCAACTCCTATTGGAAAAGAGAGGCCGGCTAAAGCTGGCGGAACAATCCCTTTCCGGGCTGTGCAACAGCCGTCGGGTTAACGCCTCCATCATTCCCATGTTTATGGGTTTTCTTCCGGCCCCCGGTTCCGTTCTGATTGCTGCCCCTATGGTTGACTCCGCCTGCGGCGACTACCTGGATAAAAATGAAAAAACCTTTGTAACCAGTTTTTACCGGCATATTCCAGAAAGTTCTCTGCCTACATACGCCTCTGTTATTCTATCAGTACAGCTCAGCGGAGTGGCCATGTCCTCTTTCATTATTGGTATGCTGCCAATGATTTTGGTTATGATGGCGGTCCCCTATCTTCTGTACCTGCGCAAAGTTCCAAAAGAAACCGGCCTGCCTCCCAGCCAAAACCGGTGGCAGGAATTTAAAAACCTCTGTCTCAGTATCTGGCCCATTGTGCTGATTATTGTTTTGATCGTAGGGCAGGTACCTTTTGTAGGTTCAGTGTGGGCCGCCACCCTGACCGGTGTATTGGCTTTTGGAATTCTCAACCGGTTTCGCTGGGAGGAAATCCGTCCCATGTTCAAAGGAGCTTTCCACTTTAATTCCATCGCCAGCACCTTCGTTATTATGATTTTTAAGGATATTATCACCGCTACCGGTGTCATCCACTCATTGCCAGAGGTATTTTCCCAGCTCCCCATTCCCACCTTTTTGGTATTCGCCCTGATCTTTTTCTTTGGCACCATTGTCAGTGGCAGTCAGGCCATTATCGCCATGTGTATGACAGCTGCTTTCGCTGCCATCCCTGGCGGAGGAATGCCTTTGCTGGTTTTGCTTTCCTGCTTTAATCATATGGCCATGCAGATCTCTCCCACCCATATCTGCCTGGCACTGGCCACCCAATATTTTGACACAGAGATGAAGGACCTGCTTATCAAAACAGCTCCTGTGGAGGTTATTGTACTCCTGATCAGCGTCTGTTATTACCTGGTGCTGACCGCTATTTTTTAAATTTGTACCGAAATGAAGAGCCCTCTTCTGTTTCAGAAGAGGGCTCTTTTTATATCCGGTCTTCCGGGGAATCTGCCGGCTTCTCCTCTGCTGCCTCTTTAGGCAGCTCCAGAGGATGAATAGCCCGGTTAGCGGTAAAGGAGAACCGACCCCGCACTGCCGCTGTCACCATGGTGGTGGCTGGTACAGTAAACAGAATGCCAATACTGCCGGCAATGGACTGCAATACCTCCACTGCCACCTGTTCCCGGTTGATAATGGTACCTACCGACTGATTGTAAGCCAGCATCAGCAAAATCACATGGAGGGAGCTGCCCACATAGGCCAAAATCAGGGTATTGGCCATGGTGCCCATAATATCCCGTCCAATATTGAGTCCTGAGGCAATCAGCTCCCGATTGGTCAAGTCTGGACGATGCAGCAGCAGTTCATCCAGGGAAGAGGCAATGGACATGGCGACGTCCATGGTGGCGCCCAGGGCGCCAATGACAATAGCGGCAAAAATGACCCCCTTTAAATCAATGGGGTGATTGGGGTTGATATACAGCACAAAGGAGGAATCCTCATCAATCAGGCCGGTAATTTTCATGGCATTCTGCATAACCACAGTAATCAATCCAGCCAATCCCACTCCACAGATACAGCCCGCCGCGGCCGAGATGCTTTTGGAGTTGAGTCCAATGACAATACCCAAGGTCATTATAACTACAAAGCTGCTGATAATCAAAGTGAGCCAATAGATATTGTAGCCTTTGATAATACCAGGGATCATCACCAGAAAAATAGCTCCTACCGTTAAAATCAATGATATAACTGTATTGAGCCCTTTGATTCTGCCGAACCCAATGAGCAGCAGTAGAAAAACAGCCACCATACCCAACAAATATTGTTCCCGCAGATGATCGGCGGCGTACCAGTAGATGGTATCCCCCGGACCAAAGTCAAAGGTGACCAGAATTTTCTCCCCAACCTGATAGGGATAGGTGGTATAGGATAAATTTTGTTCCAGTTCCACCGGGATGGATACTGTCTCTCCCTCCATAGCTCCTTCCAGCAACAAAACTTCCAGGGTGACCTGGTCATATTCCCGATGCCAGCCCTCATAATCCTCTACAACTCGCTGGGGCTCAGATACCTCCAGCACCTTGGCCCGATAATAGGTTTCTGCCCGGGTATTCCCCGCGAAAAACGGGTTATCTGTAGTGGTCAGAAAATATCCAATAACCAAAAACACCACCGAGCATACAATCAAAATACTGTAGCGCAGCAGTTCCTTTTTATCTCCCAGCAAGGTGTCTTCTCCTTTTCAAATCATTTTGTTGTTATTATCTCACATCCCGACAGGGAAATCTATCCCAGGGTTTCCCATTTTGGAAAATTTTATTTTTATCCCTCATAACCAAAGAAATTCAGCCCTTTTTCAGGGGGCCTTCAAATTTTCTTCACATTCCAGCGGTATAGTTATTACATAAAGTGGATGGGGCCTTTAAAGAGCTCCTTTCTCCTCCACTTTTTCATCATACAAGAACTCTTTTCATTGTGAATCCCCTTAACGCAGAATTGTCCATCGGACCCCTTATGGGGTTCGGTGGATCTATCTGTGTCCAAAATAAAAAATACCCCAAAGAAAGAGGTGCCATATGTATCGCATTCTGGTAGTAGACGACGAACAGCTCATCCGGGAAATGATTAAAAAGTATGCTATCTTTGAGGGCCACCAGGTAGTGGAGGCCGCCAATGGTATGGAGGCAGTGGAAATCTGCCGGCAACAAACCTTTGACATTATTATTATGGATGTGATGATGCCCGAGCTGGATGGCTTTTCCGCCTGCAAGGAAATCCGCAAGTTCAGCCGGACCCCAGTGCTGATGCTGTCGGCGCGTGGGGAAGAATATGACAAAATCCATGGCTTTGAGCTGGGAATTGATGACTATGTGGTAAAGCCATTCTCCCCCAAAGAGTTGATGATGCGGATTCAGGCCATTGTAAACCGCAGCCGGATTTCCAGCGGCGAGAACCCCAAAGAAATTTTGGAGCTGGGTGGCCTGAAGGTAGATTTCACTGGACGGCTGGTCTATATTGACGGGGAAAAAATCGACATGTCCCCCAAGGAATATGATCTGTTCTTTTATCTGGTTCGCAACCGTGGGATTGCGCTGACCCGGGAAAAGCTGATCAATGATGTGTGGGGATATGATTTTTACGGGGATGACCGCACTTTGGATACCCATATCAAACTCTTACGAAAAAGTTTAGGGCGATACAGCGGCTGTATTGTCACCTTGCGAGGGGTAGGGTATCGCTTTGAAGAATGAGATGCGGTTGAAGTGGAAAGTTTTTCTCTATCTATGCTGTTTTACTGGCATTTTATTGGTGCTGCTCTGGCTTTTTCAGGTGGTGTTCTTAGACACCTTTTATCGGATTATCAAAACCCAAAGTATAGAAACTGCCGCAGAAACCATTTCAAAGAATGTGGACAACCCCCAGTTCGAGGATCTTTTGGACCGGGTAGCCCACCAGAGCAGTATCTGCGTTTTGGTTTTTGACGGGGAAAACAACCCCATCTATTCGGTGGAAAGCTCCCCGGACTGTGTAATCCATAAGCTTCCCACCGAGGTCATCGGCTTCTACCGCCAGCGGGCGGCCGAAAGCGGCGGCAGTACCTTGGATTACTTCCAGCGCAGTGATTTTCGGGATCACTTTACCCCCTGGCCAGGCAGCCAGGCCCCAATCAAGGAACCGGAAGAAACCCAGGGTGACACCAGTTCGGATACCCAGCAGGAGGACTCGGACAGTTCTTCTTCCACTTCCACTACAGGGAAAAAGCTGGAAAACTTTAAAGATCTGGACTCCATTGTCCCTATTGACCGGCGAATCTCACAAAGTATGATTTACGCCAGTTTGGTTACCACCCAGGATGGGGAGGAGCTTATGGTTCTGCTAAACAGCCTGATTACCCCAGTAACCGCTACAGTGGAAACCTTGCGGGTACAGCTGGTGTGTATCACCCTAATTCTGATTTTGCTTTCCCTGGTGTTATCCCTGCTGCTCTCCCGGAAAATCGCCGCCCCCATTGTCAAGATCAACCAGTCTGCCAAAGAGCTGGCCAAGGGGGATTACGACACCCGGTTTGAGGGTAAGGGATACCGGGAGATCTCAGAACTCAACGACACCTTAAATTATGCCGCGGTAGAGCTTTCCAAGGTAGAGGGCCTGCGGCGGGAGCTGATCGCCAACATCTCCCACGACCTGCGTACCCCCCTTACTATGATTACCGGTTACGCTGAGGTCATGCGGGATCTGCCAGGAGAAAACACCCCGGAAAATATCCAGGTCATTGTGGGAGAAGCCAAACGGCTCACCAGTTTGGTTAACGACCTGCTGGATATTTCCAAGCTCCAATCAGGCACCCAGGAGCTCAGCTGCCGCACCTACAATTTGACCCAAAGCGTCTGGCATATTTTGCAGCGGTACAGCAAACTCACCCAACAGGACGGGTATGAGATCGACTTTCACTATGAACAGGAGGCCTGGGTCTACGCTGACGAGGTCAAAATCTCCCAGGTGATCTACAACCTGATCAATAACGCCATTACCTATACTGGGCCGGACAAAAAGATCCTGGTCTCCCAGATGATCCAGGAAAATACCGTTCGGGTAGAGGTAAAGGACACCGGGGAGGGAATTCCTCCCGACAAGTTGGATCTGATCTGGGAACGGTATTACAAGGTGGATAAAACCCACAAACGGGCCGCCATCGGTACTGGATTGGGTCTTTCCATTGTCAAGTCGGTATTGGAGCTCCACAAGGCTCAGTATGGGGTTTCCAGCCAGGAGGGAGTGGGCAGTACCTTCTGGTTTGAACTGAAACTGGCATCCCCCGATCGGACATCACAAAGTGTTCCTTCTTATTTAAACGAGTGATTTCTCTGCACGCTACTAAAAAGCCGTCTGTTCCCATCAGTAAGGGAACAGACGGCTTTCTGTGTTTTTCACTTGTCCTGAGAGGAATCTGGTTCCTTGTGGCAGGCGCCATGATGGGGACAGCTGGAGCATCCTCCGCCGCAGCCCCAACCCCGGCGGCCCGCTATACACAGGGCGCCGATTACCGCGGCGCACAGTAAGGTCAATACAACAAAATCAGCGGGACTCATACTTGTTTTTCCTCCTTAGAAGCCAAGCAGCATACCCAGATGATAAACTCCAAAGGCTACCACCCAGGCTACGCTGGTCTGGAACGCCATAGCCGCCAGTGCGGCCCAACCACTGCCCAGCTCCCGTTTTACAGCCGCCATAGCCGCCACACAGGGCATGTAGAGCAAAGTAAAGGTGAGGAAAGAGAAGGCACTCAGTGGCGTAAACATGCCTGGCAACATGGGAGCCACATGGCTCACATCCCCTGCCTCCAACAGAATGGCCAGGGTGCTGACCACTGCCTCCTTGGCGGTAAGACCGGTAATCAAGGCGGTGGAAGCTCTCCAATCCCCGAAGCCCAAAGGGGCAAATACAGGGGCAATTACCTTACCGATAGCAGCCAGCATACTGGTGCTGCTGTCGGTGACCACATTGAATCGGATGTCAAAGCTCTGAAGCACCCAGATGACAATGGTGGCCAGGAAGATGATGGTAAAGGCGCGAACCAAAAAGTCCTTGGCCTTGTCCCACATATGTAAGGTAACACTTTTGGCGGAGGGCAACCGATAGGCAGGCAGCTCCATAACAAAGGGGACAGGATTTCCTTTAAAGAGGGTCTCTTTAAACAGAAGCCCCAATATAACCGCTACCACCATACCCATTACATAGAGAAGGATCATCACCAGCGGGGCATTCTCAGGGAAGAACGCGGCGGTAAACACCGCGTAGATGGGCAGCTTGGCGCTGCAGGACATAAAGGGAGTCAGCAGAATGGTCATCTTCCGGTCCCGGTCGCTGGAAAGGGTACGGGTAGCCATAATGGCGGGTACAGAACATCCAAAACCAATGAGCATAGGCACAAAGGAACGTCCCGAAAGGCCAATTTTACGCAGCAGGCTATCCATAACAAAGGCCACCCGGGCCATGTAGCCACTGTCCTCCAACAGGGAAAGGAAGAAGAAAAGTACCACGATAATGGGCATAAAGGAGAGGACGCTACCCACACCGGCAAAGACGCCGTCAATAATCAGGGCATGCATTACCGGGTTGATGGCGAAATCGGTGAGGGCCTGGTCAGCCAGAGCAGTCACCTGGGCAATTCCCATCTCAAACAGCCCTTGCAGCCCTGCGCCAATCACCCCAAAGGTCAGCCAGAACACCAGCAGCATAATCAGCAGAAAGATGGGGATAGCAAAAATCCGGTGGGTCAGCACATTGTCGATTTTGGTGGAACGAATCTGCTCCCGGCTCTCCCCATGGCGGATCACCGCCTTGGCACAGAGGGACTCAATATAGGCGTACCGCATGTCCGCCAGAGCGGCCTCCCGATCGGTGCCCAGAGTGTCCTCCATCTCTTCCACCACATGGTCGATGATATCTACCTCATTGTGGCTGAGGCGGAGGGTCTGAATCATAGGCTGGTCTCCCTCCACCAGCTTTGTAGCGGCAAACCGCAGCGGTACCTTGGCCGCCTCGGCGTGATCCTCAATGACATGAGCCAGGGAGTGGATAGCCCGGTGTACCTCCCCCTGGCAGAAGTCCATCCGCCGGCGGGGCGTTCCTGCTGACGCTGTCTTCAGGGCCTGGGTAATCAGTTCCTCAATACCTTCGTTTTTCAGAGCGGAAATGGGGATCACTGGAATTTCCAGTTCCTGCTGCAAAATATCCAGGTCAATGGTATTGCCGTTAGCTCTTACCTCATCCATCATGTTGAGAGCCAGCACCATGGGCATTTCCAGTTCCATCAATTGCAAGGTTAAATAGAGGTTCCGCTCTATATTGGTGGCATCCACAATGTTGATAATGCCGTCCGGTTTCTCCTTAAGGAGAAAATCACGAGTGACTATCTCCTCCGCTGTATAAGGGGAGAGAGAGTAGATGCCAGGCAGGTCCACAACAGTGGCGTCCTTTTGTTTGCGGATGGTTCCCTCTTTTTTATCCACAGTTACACCGGGGAAATTGCCTACATGCTGGTTGGAACCGGTAAGCTGATTAAAGAGGGTGGTTTTTCCACAGTTTTGATTGCCGATCAACGCAAATACCATATTTTATTCCTCCTGCCCGTCGCCATGGCCATGGCGGTGGTGATGTCCATAGTGGGCGGGATCATCGTCACAGTGAGGCCGTTGGGTATGATAGCTGCCATGATAGTAACGGGGCAGGCTCTCCCCTTCCCCCAGCAGCTCAATCTTTTGGGCGTCCTCTTTCCGCAGGGTCAGCTCATACCCCCGCAGGCAAATTTCAATAGGGTCCCCCATAGGGGCCATTTTACGCATCGTTACTTGGGTTTTGGGGGTGAGCCCCATATCCAGCAGCCGGCGCCGCAGTGCCCCGGTGCCCCCTACCGTCTTGATGACGGCGCTTTCCCCAATTTTTAAACAATCCAGTGTCATAGGAGTCCTCCTCCTGTTAGTTTATGCTAACGCGAGAGGCAACCTTATAAGGTTAGCCTCTGTTAACATTTTAATGTTATGCATTTCTCCCCCCTTTGTCAAGGCCAATGGCAGGCTTTTTTCCCTCAGGGGATAATTTTCAGAAAAATGACAAAACCCGCTCTCATTTCCTCAAAAAACTGTACTCTCTGTACCCGGTAAAAAAACGAACCTCCGCCTGGCGGAGGGGCCAAAAATCCCATAACTATTTGGTTTCGGTTGTCACAACGCCGCAGCTCTCCACAAGGGCCCGCAGCTGGGTCAGCTCCTCGGCGGTAGGCGCCACAAAGCGCTCAGGAGGCAGAGGCAGACCCAGAGCCTCATACTTGTAGAGCCCCAGGGTGTGGTAAGGCAGCAGCTCGATCTGGGCGCCGGGGAGGTTGTCCCTTACAAAGCAGGCGGTAGCCCGGATGTTTTCCTCGTCAGCGTTGACCCCAATGATGGTGGGAATCCGCACCACAATGGGGATTTTCAGCTCTTTCATCCGGCTGATGTTCTCCAGAATCCGTTTGTTGCTGACCCCGGTGTACTGCTGATGTTTGGCGTCGTCCATGTGTTTGATGTCCACAAAGAGCTGATCCAGCAGCAGCAGAATATCCCGGACTTTGTCATAGTCAAAATAGGCAGAGGTCTCCATGGCCAGATGGACACCCATATCGCTGAGACGGTTGGCCAATGCCCGCAAAAACTCGGTTTGCATGGTGGCCTCTCCGCCGGAGAAGGTGACGCCGCCGCCGGAATGGCGGAAGAAGATCATCTGCCGCTTGACCTCCTCCACCAGCTCATCCACCGTCTTGTACTCGGTGAGATACTTTTTGGCGTGGTGAGGACACACCTGGGTACAGGCGCCGCAGGCGGTACACCGGTCCCGTTCCAGGTTCAGGTTGATGTCAATGCCCTGGGGACACACCTGGGTACAGAGCCGGCAGGCGGTACAGTGCTCAGCGAAAAAACCCACCTTGGCCTGGCTGGTAAAACCCTCAGGATTGGCGCACCATTGGCACCGAAGGGGACATCCTGCCAAAAACAATATGGTGCGGATGCCATCCCCGTCGTTGACCGACAGGTGCTGGGACTGAATAATATATCCACCCTGCTGCATGGGGAAATTCCTCCTTTGATAAGAAGGGCTTCACGCCGCCCAAGGCGACCTGAAGCCCTTCTGGTTATCTCATTCTCTTAGAAGCTCTTATGAGCGGTACGGGCAATGATGGCATCCTGCATGTTCTTGGACAGGTTTACAAACTGGGTGCTGTAACCGGCCACACGAACCAGCAGATCCCGGTAGCTGTCAGGATCGGCCTGGGCTTTGAGCAGGGTCTCGGTAGAGATGGTGTTAAACTGCACATGGAAAGCGCCCAGGGAGAAGAAAGAACGAATCATGGCAGCCAGGTTGTTCTGGCCCCGCTTGGTGGAAACCAGTTCCTCGCCCAAACGCAGGTTGAGGAGGGTACCGCCAGAGTGGAGGGCATGATTCATCTTGGCAGCGGAACGCATAGCGGCCAGAGGAGTAGTGGTATCGGTGCCAGCATAGGGGGATACACCCTCGGTGAGAGGCTCGGTAGCCTTTCTGCCGTCGGGAGTAGCGCCAATGATCTTACCGGCAGGCAGATAGTTGGAGATACCCATAAAGGCGGAGTTGAAGGGAGAACCGAAGATATCCTTATAGCTGTGGCACTGATGATAGTAGAACATGGCGATCTCAGCAGCAATGTCATCTACATAGTCGTCATCGTTGCCGTATTTGGGCACAGCCTGAGCCTGCTGACGCAGGGTCTCATAACCTTCCCAGTTGGCATCCAGAGCCTTGCACAGGGTCACCATATCGGTTACCTTGTCCTCGAATACCAATTTCTTAATAACAGCCAGAGAGTTGGCGCAGGCGGCCAGGCCGATACCGGTGAGGACGGGGCCTACATTGTACATAGCGCCGCCGCGGCTCAGATCCTTGCCGCTCTCCATGCAGTGCTCATGGCAGGCAGACAGGAAGGGACGGGGAACCATCTGGGTGTGGAGTCTCTGGGCAGCAACGGTACCAACCACCGAATGTTTTACCAGATAGGCCAGCTCCCGCAGGAAGGCATCCTTAACCTCTTCATAGCTCTTGTACTGAGAAACAGGGATCACGTCATTGACAATCTTCTCACCGGTCAGACGGCTTCTTCCCTCGTTGGTAACATACTCCAGAGCTGCGCCGAAGTTTACGTTTACAGCGGCGGTCCACTCACCGGCTTTTCTGTTGTGAGGCACAACACAGCCACAGTTGGACCAGTCCATAGCTACCTCGGCATCATAGCCCTCACGCAGCAACATCTCATAACCAGCCTGATCGTTGTGGATGGCAGGGAAACCGGTGCCCTTGCTGACCAGATGGGTCACAGCGGCCATAAACTCCTCGGGGCAGTCGGCGTGGATACGGACAGAGAGGCCGGGCTGATGGGTTTTTACATCCTCAGTGGCTTTCAGAGCCATATAGGAGATGGCGTTGGTGCCATCCTTGCCATCGCTGGTGCGACCACCAATGGTCATGTTCTGGAACTGGTTGTAACCGGCGAAGTAGTCAGCGGTATTGGCGGAAATGGTCCATACCCACTCGGAATATTTCAGCCACAGCAGCTCGATCAGCTCGAGAGCTTTCTCATAGGTGATTCTGCCGGCATCCAGGTCAGCCTGGTAGTAGGGGTACATATACTGGTCAAAACGGCCGGGGTTCAGAGCCAGGGGGTTCTCGGAGAGAACGCCGCCCAACTGGGTGAACCAAACGGTCTGGATGGCCTGGAAGAAGGTCTTGGGAGGGTTCTCAGGCACATAGTCGCAGTTTTCAGCGATGGCCAACAGTTCCTCTTTCCGGACAGGATCTTTCTCCTGGGCGGCCATCTCCCGGGCCTTGGCAGCATACCGGTGGGCCAGCACGATGAGAGCCTTCATGGCAATGATCATCGAGTTGTAGAAGTCAATTTTCTCCTGATCCTCGGGCTTGGCAATATCCAGCTGGGCCAGATGTTCCTCAGCCTCTTTGATGATGCCGCCGTAACCTTTCTTAAAGATTACATCCTGGTAGTCAGGGGTGGTCTCACCAACAGCCTGACGCCATTTGGAGTCGTTATCGATGATACCGGTATCAATGAGGATACGAGCAGTCTCAGCGGGAATCTGGTTGACAAAGGACTCCTCCAGGGACTGGTTCTGCCAATAGGGGAAGATATTCTCCCGGACAAATTTTCTCTGCTCCTCAGTCATAATATAGGGGTCCTGAGGACGGGTGGCGAAGTTATCCATCTCCTTGTCTACCCATTTCCAGGAGAACTCAGGGGTCAGGATACCGCATTTCCGGAACTCACCGGTGGCGCCTACAATCATCTCGCCCTCAAAAATGGTAACCGGCAGCTGCTCGCAGCAGTCATACAGAGCCTGGGCTCTGCGGATGCAAACGGGTTTGCCCTCGGTGCGCTTATGGGACTCGGTCCCGATTCTGGCCCGCTCATAAGAGATGCAGGGCTTGGCGTTGACATAGTTCAGCCGGATTTTTTCAACTCTTGGTGTAATGCTCATACAATATGTACTCCCTTCCAAACTGGGCATCTGCGCTGGCAGACGTCAAATTGTATACTGGTTTAATTGTGCCTGTAATAAATCACGTTGCAAAAGCGGGTGATCCCGCTGGCAGCGTTGAGATAGCAGTGTTTTTGGTCGCCGGGAAAACGGATGGAACTACCAGCGGGCAAGGTGTACTCCTGTGTGCCAATGTGCAGCAGAAGCTCTCCCTCATAGACACTGACAAATTCCTCAGTTCCCTCCTCATGGGGCAGAGAATCGGAACAGGCGTGCTGCTCCATCTCTACAAAAAGCATCTCAAAGCCCATCCCCTCCTCAAAGGGAAATACAGGATAGAGCTTAAACCGGCCCTCGTCGCTGACCAGAGGATTGAGATCCTCATTGCGGATTACAACAGTCTCGGGATGGCTGGCTTCCATGAGAGATGTAAAGGAAACATGCAGTCCGGTGGCGATTTTCCACAGAGTGGATACGGTGGGACTGGACTCGCCCCGCTCAATCTGGCTGAGCATGCTTTTGCTGACTTCGGTCATTTCCGCTACCTTATCCAAACTCAGCTTACGCTCTTTGCGTAGCCTCTTTAAGTTTTCAGCGATAATGCTGTGCAGTTGATCCATTCCGTACTCTCCTGTTTCACCTTCCTGGTTTGTGCGTTATAACGTACTTCGTATTTAGCATATCATTCCAGTAGGCGAAAGTCAAGGGATTTTCTGAGAGAAAAGTAAAAATAATATTCTTTCCTATTTTCTATAGACATCCTTGGTCAGTTTGCCCAAAGAATTCTCCTCTGTTCCTCTACTATCCCTGGTTAACGAATGGCGAAGTCTAAGGTTCTTTCCAAAGTTGTCTCTAAAAATATGTACGCTATGATATACATTTCGGAGTCTTTTGTCCCCCATGAAAAAACACGCGTACCTCATATTGGAAAGCACTCCCCATGTTACTGGGGAGTGCTTGATAAAATACAGAGCGCAAAACCGCAAGAGTCCACAACTTACTTGGCGAATTTTCCGATCTCATGGACTACAGTAGCCCACAGTTTGGACCGCTCAAACATGCTCTCTACTACAGCATACTCTTTCTCGGTGTGGTTCCACTCACCGCGAACACCGCAGGAGCAGACAGAAGGTACACCAGCAATGGTGGAGTAAGCCGCGTCAGAGCTGCCGCCGGCCTTTTTCCAGCCAAAGTCGCCGTAGCCAGCTTCCAGAGCGGTATCATGAACAAACTCATAGAGTCTCTGACCCTCATCGGTCAGCTCGAAGGGCAGCATCTCCATGCTGTAGTAGAAGGAGGTCTTGGTACCTTCGATAAAGGTCTTATTGCAGATGGCCTCTACCTCTTTTTTCAGCTGATCCATAACGGGAACCTCACCAGCACGCAGGTCAACGGCCAGGGTGCACTCAGCGGGAACAGCACCAGACATGGTACCACCGTTGATAACGCCGCAGTTGACAGTACGGTTGAGCTCCTTGTTGGAGAGAGCCTGCAACTCAATGATCTTGTGAGCCATCTCAGCAATGGCGTTTCTGCCGCTGTAGTAGTCGTTGCCGGCGTGAGCGCCTACGCCCTCAACCTTTACAATGACCTCGGTTTTGCCGTTACGGGCAACACAGATCCGTCCATCGATCAGACCGGTCTCCATGTTGAACTCGCACAGGCCGCCGCGGCACTCATCCTCAAAATATTTAGCGGTGGGAGCGTTCTCGTGAAGCTTCTCCTCGTCACCAGCCAGAACAATTTTAATGGGTCTCTCAGCCCAGCCCATAGCGTTGAGGGCTTTTACAGCATAGAGAGCAATAATAATACCGCCTTTCATATCCAGAACGCCAGGGCCGTAGGCCTTGCCATCCTCAATGCGGAAGGGGTTCTCACCAAAGGTGCCCACTGGATGTACAGTGTCCATGTGTCCGCCAAAGATAACGGGCTTGCCAGGACGGTCAGCGCCCAGAACACCTACCAGCACATCACCGCTGTTGGGGCCCACATCAATGGTTTTGCAGACAAATCCCTCAGCCTCAAACAGCTCTTTGAAACGAGCACAAACTCTGTTGACACCCTCTTTGTCGTTTTTGAAGCTCTCAATGTTGACAACTTCTTTCCAAGTCTCAATGATTTCATCTCGCTTGGAGTCAATAAAACTGTTGATTGTCTGAACAAAATCTTGCACTTCAATCTTCTCCTTTACACCATGTCTCATAGATTTATTTCGATACCGCACCGCGGCATAGGCAACATAAATGTATGTTATATTGTATTTTGTCTCTGGAAGACATACACAAAGATCCGCGCAAAACTTTCTACGATTTTCCGTTTATCTTGAATTAAATATGTTATTTCTTACATAATTGGACAATTTGTGTTATTTAACGTACATCGCACCTTTAGACTATCACAGCCATTTGCCAAAGTCAACCAAAGTATTTGTCCTTTATAAAAGATTAGTAATTCTATATAATTTAAGATATTGTACATTGGGCCAATCGACCAAAAGAAAATGTCCCTCCACCGAAGCCAGTGAAGGGACACTTTATCAGAAACCAATTTTTACTTGTTTTTGGCCAGGAGCTCTTCCACAATCTCCCGGGCAAAGCCCACACAGTTGCCACAGCTGTATCCCAAATGGGTGGCGGACTGTACCTGGGCAAAATCTTTAGCGCCCTCAGCGATGGCTTTCTCCAGATCGGCCAGCCATACATTGTTGCATCCGCAAATAAGACGTTTTCCTTCCATGTGCTTTTCCTCCTATTTAAACTGCTGGGTTCTATCATATCATTAGAGATAATAAAAATCAATATTAAAATTAAAAAGAAAACAATAGCCGGGAAGCTCAAACTTCCCGGCTACTTTCTCTATTAATTGTATTTTACCTTATCAGGGGTATACCGATCCAGTGCCGCCTGATTCCAGGTGACCCCCTCCAGCTCGTCTGCCCAGCCGGACAGGGTCTCTGTAAATTCATCGCTGCGCAGAGCGGAAATAATCTCGCCCTTCCGGGAGGTAAAGTCCTCCCCATCCCCCATCAAATCCTTGCGGAGAGCCACAAAGTAGTAGTCATCATCCTCAAAGAAGAGAGGGGTGCCCACCTCAGCCTCAAACATGGTGGTCAGATAGGTCTCAGGATATCCACTGGCCGTGCGGGAAGCGATCTGGTCATACTGGTCATCGCTCTCCAGGGGGTCCACAGTGGTGCCCTCGCTGGCTTTGCTGACCCGGTAGTCATAGAGCAGCTGAGCAAAGTTCTCTCCCGCTACCGCCCGGTCGTAATAGGATTGGGCCTCGTTTTTGACCTCCTCCAGAGCCTCACCCTCTAAAAGGGCGGTGTTGGTGCTGTCCTTTTTAGAGAAGGCGATATACTGGGTGCGGATATAATTTTCGTTATAGTATTTGGTCAGCTCCTCCTGAGGAACTTCCTTGCTGCCTCCCTCATAGTAGAAACTCTTAAAGATGTTGTTTTTCTTTACCGAGTTCAGGAAAGAAAGCTCCAAAGAGGATTTGGCCACCCCATTTTCGGTGTACAGGTCCTCCAGATAACTCCACTGGTACTCCACCATGTAGGCGGCAGTATCTTGATCTTCCTGGCTGATGGTAAGACCCAGTTCGTCAAACTTCTGTTCAGCGGCGATATATTCCCGGGTATAGTCCAAAGCAAGGTCAGAGATCCATTGGGAGGCACTCACCCCATCGATCTCCTCTTTGAGTACATCCTCAGAATTACCGGTCTGCTGTACCGCGCTGGAATAGGCAGTCACCAGATGGGACAGATGGACTCCGGCAGGGACAGTGGTATCCCCAAACTTGGCGATCCAGGCGGTGTCCTCACTTTGGCATCCCGCCAAAGGAGCCACACAACAGACGGCCAAAATCAAAGCGGTCAATTTATTGCTAAGTTTCATCGCAGTTATTTCCTCCTGTATTTTAGGCTTCCCATGAGGAAGAATTCCCCAAGCATACCCGCTCATTATACACCGAAGCGAACAAAAAGTCCATACGCTCCTGTTTCAGTATGCCCCAAAAACCATTCTTTACGCCATATTTTCCAAGGTCTCCCGGATGGTATCCAGTGGACGCTGGCCCTTTTGGCACTTGACTGTAATATAGGGTTTGGCACCGGCGCTGACCATCACCCGGCCCCGGAGGCTGGAAGCCAACTTGGCCACCCGCTCCATATCCAATGGGTCGGGGTAGAAGAGGATCGCCTGTTCCCGCTGGGAAATTTCTTTAATGCCCATCTGAGCGGCCTGTCCCCGAACCAGAGCCACATCCACCAGTCCCTTCACCGCCGCCGGCGGTTCCCCAAACCGGTCAATGAGCTCATCCAGCACATCCATGGCGTCCTCATCATTTTGAATGGCAGCAATTTTCTTGTATACATCAATCCGCTGAGAAAGGCCCTCGATATAACTTTCGGGAATATGGGCCCCAATGTTGATATCCACCATACACTCGGCGGTGGTTTTAGCCGGGGGCTCGCCCCGCTGTTCACTGACCGCCTCGGAAAGCAGCCGCAGGTACATGTCGTATCCAACCGCCTCCATGTGGCCATGCTGCTGGGCGCCCAGCACATTGCCCGCCCCCCGGATCTCCAGATCCCGCATGGCGATCCGGAAGCCGGAGCCAAAGGAGGTGAACTCCTTAATGGCCGAGAGTCGCTTGGTGGCGATTTCAGTGAGCTGTTTGCCCCGGGTAAAGGTGAGGTAAGCAAAGGCCCGACGGTTGGAACGTCCCACCCGACCCCGCAACTGATAGAGCTGGGAGAGGCCCATCCGGTCGGCGTCCTCAATAATCAGGGTGTTGCAGTTGGAGACATCCACGCCTGTCTCGATGATGGTGGTGCAGACCAGAATATCGATCTCCCCATCCATCAGCCGCTGCCAGATTCCCGAGAGCTGCTCCTCACTCATCTTGCCGTGGGCGGTCACCACCCGGGCCTGGGGGATCATCTGCTGGATTTTATAGGCGCAGCTGTCGATGCTCTCCACCCGGTTGTGGAGATAGAACACCTGGCCGCCCCGGCGCAGCTCCCGCTGCATGGCTCCCACCAGCACGCCCCAATCCTGTTCCAGCACATAGGTCTGTACCGGGTGCCGGTCCTGGGGGGCCTCCTCAATAATGGACATATCCCGGATGCCGCTCATGGCCATGTTGAGGGTCCGGGGGATGGGGGTGGCCGAAAGGGTCAGCACATCCACCGACTGGAACATCTCCTTGAAGCGCTCCTTGTGAGCCACACCGAACCGCTGTTCCTCATCGATGATGGCAAGGCCCAGGTCCTTAAAGGCCACATCCTTCTGGATGACCCGGTGGGTGCCGATGACAATGTCCACCAGTCCCCGGCGGATGTCCTCGATCAGCTCCTGCTGCTGTTTGGGGGTACGGAACCGGGAGAGGAGCTCGATGCGGATGGGGTATCCCTCCATCCGGTTCTGGAAAGTCTGGAAGTGCTGCCAGGCCAAAATGGTGGTGGGCACCAGGACGGCGCACTGTTTGGAATCCATAACACATTTGAAAGCCGCCCGCAGGGCCACCTCGGTTTTGCCGAAGCCCACATCCCCGCACAGCAGCCGGTCCATGGGCACCGGGTGTTCCATATCCGATTTGATCTCGGCGATACAACGCAGCTGATCGTCGGTCTCCTCATAGGGGAACCGCTCCTCAAATTCCCGCTGCCACTCGCTGTCCTGGGAAAAGGCGAACCCCTTGCTCTGCATCCGCTGGGCGTAGAGGCGGATCAGCTCCTGGGCCATATCGGCCACAGCCTTTTTCACCCGCTGTTTGGTTTTGTTCCACTGGTCCGAGTTGAGCCGGTTGAGCTTGACCCTGCTGTCCTCTTTGGCTCCAATATATTTGGAGACCAGGTCCAACTGGGTCACCGGCACAAAGAGGGTGTCGGTACCGGCGTACCGAATCTTGATATAGTCCTTGACCACTCCATGGATTTCCCGTTTGATGATCCCCTCAAACACCCCGATGCCATGGGCCACATGAACCACATAGTCTCCCGCTGTCAGGTCGGCCAGGCTTTTGATGGGATCCGCTTTCTTGGTCTTTTTCACCTTGCGCCGCAGAGGAACCGATGCCTTGGTGTGAGCGATCAAAGCAAAACGAATGGTGGGATACTCAAATCCAGCAGGCAGCGCCCCCTGGGTGACAAACACCTTGCCGGGAACCGGCGCCACAAATTCCTCCACATAGTCGGCTGGCAGCTTCTCCCGCCGCAGGTCCTGGGCCAGGGTCTGGGCCCCCTTGGCGGTTCCGGTGACCACCACCACACAGTATTTACTTTGGAGATAGCCCTCCAGCTCTTCCCGGAGAGGGGCCATCTCCCCGCTCCAGCCGGAAAGCTGGGAGGCCTGCACCTGATAGAGCCCCTTGAGAGGGATCTCACCAAACTGCCGGGTAAAGGTGTCCATCACCAGGGTGTCCCGCTGTTCCATATATCCCAGCAGGGTGGTGAAGTCCTCGCTGTACCGGTCGCAACCGGCAAACAGTACCCCCTCTTCCAGCAGAATTTTCAGATCCTCCTGCTGCTGCCACAGGGTATTTTTTAAATTTTCCTTGATCCCCATGGGATCGCTGACATAGAGAATCGAGTCTTTGGAATAGTCAAAAAGGGTAGCTGGCTGGGGATAGACCAGGGGCAGGTACTTATCCAGGTTGCCCAGGCTCAAGCCGCCCTCCAGCCGCTGGATATCCCGCTGGATGTGCTCCTTGGCAGGCTGGGCATATTTCCCCCGCAGTTTGGACGCTGTCTGTTCCAGTTCCTTTACAAACTGGGAAACCGAGGAAAAGAGCACCTCCCGGGCTGGGGGGATCACCGCCTGTTTGCAGTTGTCCACCCGCCGCTGGGTATCGGTTTTAAAGGTGGCGATGCTGTCGATCTCATCCCCCCAGAACTCCACCCGGAAAGGGTCCGGGTTGTGAGGCGGGTAGAAGTCCACAATGCCTCCCCGCTGGGAGAACTGGCAGATGCCCTCCACCTGGTCCCGACGCTCATAGCCGGCCTCCATCAGGAAAGCCAGCAGATCCTCCACCGAAAGGGTCTCCCCCACCGAAAGGGTCCGGGTGCGGCGCAATAGCAGCTGAGGAGGCATGGTGTGCTGCAAGGCGGCCTCCGCCGAGGCAACCACAATGGGACAGGCTTGAGGCTTGGACGCCAGCAGTCCCAAAATACCCAGCCGCTCATGCTCATACTCTCGGGAGACTCCCTCCACCTCCCGGAAGGTCAGCTCCCGGGAGGGATAGGAGACCGCCCGGTTTTCCCCATAAAAGCTGTTGATCTCCTCACACAGCCGGATGGAAGAGGGCTCGTCGGGGGTGATGACCAAAGCGGGACGCCCCAGCTTCTGGCCAATGGCATGGATAAAGTGGGCCTTGTGAATGGAGGACAGACCCACCGCAAGCAAAGGAGACCTGCCCGACTGTAAATTCTGGCAGATCTCGTAAAATTCATTCATGGGAGATAAAATCTGGGAAAAACCTTTCATAGGCCACCTCGTTTGAAACCACTCTGTCTATGGTACCGAAAAAAAGAAAAAGAAGTTGTCGAATCGGGGCTAGGCCCGGCGCCAAAGCATACGGTTGTCCACAAAATCCGCTGTCACCTTGCCCTGGTCATAGAGATAGCTGAGATAGGAGCGGACGGTGCTGCCGATGAGGACATACTGGTTAAAGTCCATAGTGAGCCCGTAATGGGCAAAGGTTTTCTGGAGCAGCTCCTCAAAGGTGCTGGGGGTGGCGCAGAGCTCCTCCAAAAAGGCGGCGATCTCCAACACCTTGGCCCGGTTGATCTGGCTGAGGGGACGGATGTCCTCCACCGCCGGGGCGTGGGAGGGCACAAAGAGGGTGGCCTCCATAGCGTCGATCTGGTCCAGGGTGTCCAGGAAAGCCTGGACATCATAGATAAAGGAGAGGTGGTACTTGGCGATCACCGTCTCACTGAACACACAGTCTGCCAGGAAACAGACCCCATCGTCGGTGCCCACCCCGATCATCCCAAAGTAGTGGCCGGGCAGAGAAAAGGTGGTCAGTCCCTGGGGCAGGTCCTTATCCACCGTGCCGGTGGGATTGCTGGATTGAGCCAGCAAAAACTTGTTGCGCAGGGCTTTGCAGGGGTAGCCTCCATAGAGAAAGGAGCTCTCCAGAATCGGCATCTGGGTAAAGGCGTTTTCCACCGGGGTGGAGACAATGGCGCACCCGGTGCGGGACTGGATAAACTCGTTGCCGCCAATGTGGTCAGCGTTGGAATGGGTGTTGACAATTCCCTCTACCGACCAGCCCTGCTCCCGGACGATTTTCAGCACCTTGCGGCCTCCGTCCTTGTCATTGCCGCTGTCAATGAGCCAGACCTTGTCCTCACCAGTCCGGTAGATACCCACCTTGGTGGGACAGTCGATATAATAGGTGCGGTCTCCCGCCTGGATCAGCTCATACATTTTGATTTCCTCACTATCTGTTGTATTGGTTCATAGCCTGGTCGATCTTTCCCTCCACCAGCAGCCGCAGGATCTCCGGGGTCTCATCCAGCACCGTCTGCAGCTTCTTGCTGTCCTCAGGGGAAAAGCGACCCAGTACCCACCGGGCCAGATCATAGTCGGGATGGGGTTTCTGCCCCACCCCAATCCGCACCCGGGGGAAGGTATCCTTGGCCATCAGGTAGATAATATTTTTCAGCCCGTTGTGGCCTCCATCGCTGCCTTTGCGGCGAATCCGCACCCGGCCTGGTTCCAGGGTGATGTCATCACAGAACACAATGACCCGCTCCGGGGGGATTTTATAAAACTGCATGGCCTCGGTCACCGACTGGCCGGAGAGGTTCATAAAGGTGGAGGGCTTTAAAAACAGTACCCGTTTTCCCCCCACCATGCCGTCGCCGCACAGACCTTTGAATTTAATCCGGTCAACCGAAACCCCTGCTTTGGCGGCAATGGTATCCAGGGCCATAAAGCCCACGTTGTGGCGGGTGTTTTCATATTCCCGGCCGGGATTGCCCAACCCTACCACCAGATATTCCACCGGTCCGGCAGGGGCCGGAGTGGGACGGGTCAGGGCGCGAAGTTTTTCAAACATAGGGAGTGTCCTCCTGTAAATGGAAAATAGCCCAAGAGAAGAGCAAAGCGCAAGAGCGGGATAGACCCGCTACCCCGCTTGGCTGCAATATATCTCTGTTTTGGGTATGTAAAAACTTACACAAAGAGAGGAGAAACTGGCTTGTCCTCATAGATGCGCTCGATGGCCTCTGCGAATACAGGAGCTACAGGCAGCACCTGGATCTTGCTGCTGGCGGCACGTTTTTCCTCAGACAGAGGAATGGTATCCAGCAGAACCATCTCTTTGAAGGCGCTCTTTTCGATCCGCTCGATGGCGGGGCCGGAAAGAACTCCATGGGTGGCACAGCCATATACCTCGCTGGCTCCGCCCTTTTCCACCAGAGCGGCGGCGGCGTTGCAGATGGTGCCAGCTGTGTCGATCAGGTCGTCAACCAGGATAACCTTTTTACCCTTGACATCGCCAATGATGTTCATAACCTCAGACACATTGGCCTTGGGACGGCGCTTGTCGATAATGGCCAGGGAACATTCCAGACGCTCGGCAAACTTTCTGGCCCGGGTAACAGAACCCAGGTCGGGGGATACGGCAACCAGCTCATCCCGGGGAACGTCTTTGAATTTCTCTCTGAAGTAGGGGGCCAGCAGGGGAACACCCAGCAGGTGGTCCACTGGAATGTTGAAAAAGCCCTGAATCTGAGCGGCGTGGAGGTCCATGGTGAGCACCCGGTCAGCGCCGGCAGCGGTGATCAGATCGGCGCAGAGCTTGGCGGAAATGGGATCTCTGGCCTTGGCCTTACGGTCCTGACGGGCATAGCCAAAATAGGGGATCACCGCGGTGATCCGGCCGGCAGAAGCCCGTTTGAAGGCATCAATCATAATGAGCAGTTCCATCAGGTTGTTGTTGACTGGGGCGCAGGTGGACTGTACTACAAACACGTCCGAACCACGTACCGACTCGTTGATGGACACCGAAATCTCGCCATCAGAAAAGGTAGCGACATCGGCGTTGCCTACCGGCAGGCCCAACTGCCGGGCAATCTGCTGCGCCATTTGAGGGGTTGCACTGGCCGCGAAAATTTTAATGTCCTTACCATGCAAATTCATCTCAGTAGACTCCTTTTTTCTTTTACCTGTTTTTACTTTCTCCATGTATCAGCACCTTGGGAGATTTTGCCGCCTCCCAAAGAATATGCCCGTTATCTCTTGTGATATTTTCCTTTTTCCCTGGCCCAGTTCTCCTTGTTAATCTGACGGGCCCGGCCCATAGCCAGGGCATCAGCAGGAACATCCTGAGTCACTGTGGTGCCGGCGGCGGTAATGGCCCCCTCACCCACCGAGACAGGTGCCACCAGGTTGGTGTTGCAGCCAATAAAGGCCCCATCCCCAATGGTGGTGCGGAATTTATTGGCCCCATCATAGTTGGCGGTTACTACCCCGCATCCCACATTGACGCCGGTGCCCAGGTCGCTGTCCCCCAGATAGGTCAGATGAGCCACCGACGTGCGGTCCCCAATCACTGAGTTTTTAATCTCCACAAAGTTTCCAATTTTCACATCCCGGCCAATGATACTGCCGGGGCGCACATGCATAAAGGGGCCCAGACGGGTTTTATCCCCCACCTGGCAGTTTTCCAGTACCGAAGCCTGTACCGTCACCTCATCCCCAATGACACTGTGGGAAATCTGGCTGTTGGGCCCGATGACACAGCCCTTGCCGATCACCGTACCCTCACCCAGAATGGTGCCGGGAAGAATGGTGGTGTCCTCCCCCACCTGTACATCCGGGGCTATGAGGATACCATCCTCTAAGGGAATGTTGACCCCGCCGGCCCACAGCCGCTCCAATTGGCGCTGCCGGGCAATCCGGTTGAGCTTTGCCAATCCCTGCCGGTCATTGGCTCCCAGCACCACATCGGCGCTTTTGGCCAGATAGACTCCAGCCCGCCGGCCCATGGCCAGGGCAATGGCAACTGTATCGGTAATATAATATTCCCCCTGGGCGTTGTTGGGGGTCAGTTTTTCCAAAGCTTCCAGCAGGAAGTCACACCGAAACCACATGACACCTGAGTTAATCTCCCGGATGGCACGAACCGCCTCATCGGCGTCCCGGTGCTCCACAATAGCGGCAAGGGCCCCCGCCCCATCCCGGACAATCCGCCCATACCCGGTGGGGTCCTCCACCTGGGCGGCCACCACAGTCAGGGCGTTGCCCTGCTCCAAATGCTGGGCCAGAGCCCCCTGTATGGTCTGGGCGTCCACAAAGGGCGCATCCCCACACAGCATAATCACATGTCCATCCCGGTGCTGCCGCAAAAAATCGGCCGCCATCAACATGGCATGGCCGGTTCCCTTGCGCTCCCGCTGCACCGCGGTGGCACATCCGGCGGGAAGCAGCTGTTCTACCTCCTGCCCATGATCGGACACTACCACGCAAAGATCGGATATCCCCGCCTGCCGGCAGCTGTCCAGTACCCAGGAAATCATCGGTTTAAACAACACCTGGCACAATACTTTGGAGTGGGCGGATTTCATCCGTTTTCCATCCCCGGCAGCCAGTATAACCGCGCATGTTTTTTCCATTGGCACAGCACCTCCATCCAATCCTATTGTATGGCGTCCCACAGGCCCGCTATACCTGTAAAACCCTCCAAAGCAGGGCAAATCCCATTTTGGACTCAGGTTTCCAATTTTATTATCGCAACTTTTGTCCCCAATTTCAACCGTTTCCCCGTCTTTGTCACAAAAATAGTCAAAAAATACATCATCCCGCGACCCCGGCAAGGGGAAACTATATAGTTTTTCTCAAGGCTACCGGTCAGAAAACAGGTTTTGTTTATTGTTCATAAACACACTTAAAGAGAGCCCTAGACCCAGATAGGTAGCCACCACCGATGTTCCTCCCGCCGAGAAGAAAGGCAGGGTGATGCCGATAACCGGCAGCAGGCTCAGACACATACCCACATTGAGGACCGTCTGCACTGCCAGCATAGCGAATACCCCTACACAGATAAACCGGCCCAATGGGTCCTTGGAGAGCCCTGCGGTATACAAAATACGCAGAACAATGGCCGAGAGCAGCGCCAAAACCACCAGGCATCCAATAAAGCCCAAAGCCTCTCCAATAAAGGAGAAGATAAAATCGTTATAGATTTCCGGCACATACTGGTGCTTGCCATAAAAAATACCTTTGCCCCAGATCTGGCCCGACCCCAACGCCCGGCGCCCATACCGCTGCTGCAATCCCACTCCCAGGGGATCCAGCTCCCAGTTATAGACGCTGAGAAAGCGCATCCGTTTGTGCTCATCCATTACATAAAACCAGACAACAGGGGCGGCTACTACGCCAGCTCCCACCGCCGCGGCCATGTATTTCCAATCCAGGCCCGCCGCAAACACCATAGCGCAGAATATAAACAGGAAT
>CALXEL010000086.1 GCA_944387315.1 uncultured Clostridia bacterium | reverse complement strand
TAACCCAATACAAGTTAATGTGTAAATGGCGTAAAAATGGCGTAGCCGCCAAAACGCTAAAACGCAAAAACCTTGTAAATACGGCATTTTTTAAGGAGATGTAGAGATATATGAAATTAGGAATCGTAGGGTTGCCCAACGTGGGGAAAAGCACCCTGTTCAATGCCATTACCAACGCGGGAGCCCAATCGGCCAACTACCCTTTCTGTACCATTGAACCCAATGTTGGCGTGGTTGCCGTACCGGATGAGCGGTTGGATAAGTTGGCTGAAATGTATCAGCCTGACAAGTTTACCCCCGCTATGATTGAGTTTGTGGATATTGCCGGACTTGTTCGGGGCGCCTCTAAAGGTGAGGGTCTGGGTAATAAATTTCTCTCCCACATCCGGGAGGTAGACGCCATTATTCATGTGGTGCGCTGTTTTGAGGATGGAGAAATCGTCCATGTAGACGGAGAAATCGGCCCAGCCCGGGATATTGAGACCATCAACTATGAGCTGATCCTTTCAGATATGGATATTGTGGATCGCCGGATTGACAGGGCAACCAAAGCCGCCAAAGCGGATAAAAAGCATCTGGCGGAAGTGGAGATGCTGCAGCGGCTGAGAGAACATCTGGAACAGGGTAAATCTGCCCGCAGCTTTACTGTCAACGGCGAGGCGGAGGAAGCCATTATGGCTGACATTCCCCTGCTCTCTGGCAAGCCTGTTATTTACGCCGCCAACATGAGCGAAGAGGAATTTGTGGAGGGGCTGGAAAACAACCCCTATTACCAGCAGGTAGCCGAGATCGCCCAGCAGGAAAACGCCCAGGTAGTCCCCATCTGTGCCCGGTTGGAAGAGGAGATTGCCGATATGTCCAAAGAGGACAAGCTGATGTTTTTGGAGGAACTGGGGCTGCGGGAGTCTGGCTTGGACCGTCTTATCAAAGCTAGTTATGCCCTTCTGGGGCTCATCTCCTTTTTAACCGCCGGAAAGCAGGAAGTACGTGCCTGGACTATTGTGAAAGGCACCAAAGCTCCTCAGGCCGCCGGCAAAATTCACTCTGACTTTGAGCGGGGCTTTATTCGGGCTGAAATTGTAGCCTATGACGATTTGATGGCCTGTAAAAGCATGGCTGCCGCCAGAGAAAAAGGCCTGGTGCGCAGTGAAGGCAAGGAATATGTAATGAAAGACGGAGATGTCACACTCTTCCGTTTCAATGTATAAACCACACACTGGAAAGAGGACTGTTTAAATTGAGCTTTACTTTGCCCAAATATCATCATCCTGATTTTACCCAGGAATTTCTGGCTGAGGCTCCTTCTGTAGAGATTGGGGTTTGCCCCGCTGATGGAGTAGCCCCGGAAAATTATCACGCCACCAGCATTTTCCCCGAGTATTTCAAGATCGACGGAGAGTGGATCCTGGCAGAAGAAAGCCGGATGGACTGCGTAGCTGTTTTGGAAAAGGGAAATAAAATTTCCACCAAGGAGTTCCGCAACTTGAAGGCTGGGGACCGGGTCATTCTGGGTCGGACAGAAAATGGCGAAGAGGGAATTTATCTTCACGCTGGAGGATTCCTGTCTGAATTCGGCGCCGCGGAAACCTTTGCGTTTCGTACCGGGCGTTCCAGAGAAACTTCTTTCACCATGGACTATGACAACCTGTACAACCTGCTGCGCCATGAACGGGAAAATGGCTATGTGGTATGGGTATTGGGTCCTGCCTGTTCTTTCGACTCAGGAGCCCGAAACGCCATGGCTGACTTAATTGAGCATGGATATGTACACGCCCTGATGGCAGGCAATGCCCTGGCTACCCACGATTTGGAGGGTGGATTGCTCCATACCGCTCTGGGGCAGGACATCTATACCCAAGAGGCCAAATACAATGGTCACTATAACCACATCGACGTAATCAACAAGGCTCGGCTCAGCGGTTCTATTCCCGCTTTTGTACGGCAATACAATATCCGGGACGGTATCATCCACGCCTGTGTAAAAAATAAAATTCCTCTGGTGCTGGCTGGTTCCATCCGGGATGATGGCCCCCTGCCCGGTGTTTACGCCGATGTTTACCAGGCCCAAAACGCCATGCGGGAGCAGATCTCCAAAGCCACTACCGTCATTTGTATGGCCACCCAGCTGCACACCATCGCTACCGGAAATATGACTCCCTCCTTCCGGGTGCGGGATGGCAAAATCCGGCCGGTCTATTTTTACTCGGTGGACATGTCCGAGTTCGTCACCAACAAATTAAAGGACCGGGGCAGCCTGTCCGCTGTAGCTATCAACGCCAATGCCCAGGATGTGCTGAGCCGGTTGCAGAAAAACCTCTGTGGAGAGACTCAAAAATAAAGAATTCAAAGGCGGGCAGTGTGCCTGCCTTTTCCTTTACAAACAACAAAAGGCGGTGTCAGATATGAGAGAAAACTTAGACTTCCGTTTTGTGAAACGGGAAGACATACCCCTGATTTTAAAATTTATCCGGGATTTGGCCCAGTATGAAAAAATGCTGGACCAAGTAATAGCGGATGAAGCTACATTGGAAGAATGGATTTTTGACCGTCAAAAAGCAGAGGTGCTTTTTGCGGTGGTTGACGGCACTGAAGTGGGATTTGCCCTCTTCTTCCACAACTTCTCCACCTTCTTGGGTCGGGCCGGGCTCTATCTGGAAGATTTGTTTGTATTACCCCAATACCGGGGCAAGGGTTACGGCAAAGCAATCCTGAAAAAGCTGGCTGCCATCGCAGTGGAGCGTGGCTGTGGCCGGCTGGAGTGGTGGTGCCTGGACTGGAACAAACCCAGCATTGATTTCTATCTCTCCCTGGGAGCGGAGCCAATGTCCGACTGGACTGTCTACCGCATTGCGGGAGATACCCTGACCCAGCTGGCCCAGGAAAAATAGAGCAGACAGCAAAAGCCCTCCCCAATCAGGTGAAAAAACTGATTGGGGAGGGCTTTATTCGTTTCATAAATATCTGCAGTTTTTACTGTCCAAATACTTCCCGGGCAATATTTACCGATTGCTGGGCATCCTGGGCATAGAAGTCAGCCCCGATCTGAGAGGCGTACTCTTTGGTCAAAACTGCGCCACCCACCATAATTTTACAGGGCAAACCAGCTGCCCGTATGGCCTGTATGGTCTGTTCCATACTTTTTACCGTAGTGGTCATCAGGGCACTGAGCCCCACCAGGGACACATTCTGTTCCCGGGCGGTGGTAACAATCTCTTCCGCAGGGACATCCCGCCCCAGGTCGGTCACCTGATAACCATAGTTTTCCAGTATCACTTTGACAATATTCTTACCAATGTCATGGATATCCCCTTTGACAGTGGCCACCAGAATTTTTCCCCGGTTTACCTGCTGTCCTGGCTTTTGGGCCAGGGCGGTCTTAATGACTTCAAAAGCCCCTTTGGCAGCCTCCGCCGACTGAATCAGCTGAGGCAGAAAGATTTTACCCTCCTCATACTGACGCCCGATGGCATCCAATGCCGGAATCAAATACCCATTGACAATTTCCAGCTCCGAATGGGCAGAGAGCAGCTGCTTACAGGCCTCTTTTGTCTCCTCTCCCAACCCTTTGGCAATGAGATAACCAATTTCTCTCTGATTTTCCCCCGGGCTTGCCACTCCAGCGACAGGCATTTGACGCTGGGCAAAACGGTCGATGTATTCCTTACAGGCCTCATCTGCCCCGGAGAGGGCATGGTAGGCGGCAATGGCATCCATCATAGGGGTGGCGTTTGGATTGATAATGGGAAGATCCAAGCCACAGGTCAATGCCTGGGAAAGGAACATGAGATTCATCGTCTCCCGGGCAGGCAGACCAAAAGAAATGTTGGATACACCCAATACGGTTTTTACTCCCAGCTGTTTATGGACCATCTCAACCGCTTTCAGGGTCTGGATGGCATTTTCCTGCTGGGCACTGACTGTCAGTGTCAAGCAGTCAATATATACATCCTCTTTTGGGATACCATACTCCATGGCCCGTTTCACAATCTTTTGGGCAATTTCCAGTCGCTGTTGGGCTGTGGCGGGGATACCCTTTTGATCCAGGGTCAGTCCTACCACCGCCGCGCCATACTTTTTGACCAGAGGAAGTATGCTGTCCAGTACCTGATCCTCACCATTGACCGAATTCACGATGGGCTTGCCGTTATAGGCCCGCAGAGCTGCCTCAATGACCTGAGGATCCGAGGAATCGATCTGCAAAGGGGCATCCAGTACCCCCTGCAAGGTCTTGATGGCCCGCACCATAATAGCTGGCTGATCCAGCTCAGGCAAACCCACATTGACATCCAGGATATCGGCTCCCGCCTCCGTTTGTTCGATTCCCTGCCCCACCAGATAGTCCATATTCCCTTCCAGCAAAGCCTGTTTGAGGCGTTTCTTGCCGGTGGGATTAATCCGTTCGCCGATCACCCGTACCCGATCCAGGACCACCAACCGGGAAGGGGTACAGACTGCCGGTGGAATGACCGGCAGCTCTCTCTGCCGGCAAATGCCCCCAGCCTTTTGAGCCAGCTGACCGATAAACTGTGGATTGGTGCCGCAGCATCCCCCCACTGCGAAAACCCCCAGGTCAAAAAATGGCGCCATATCCTGGGAAAATGTATCCGCGGTCATTTGATATCTGGTAACACCGTCCTCCACTACCGGCAGGCCGGCGTTGGGCTTGACAAAAATGGGCAGAGTGGTCCATTGAGCCAGCTCCCGGGCAATGGGATAGATCTCCCGAGGCCCCAGGGAACAGTTGATACCCAAGGCATCGGCACCCAATCCCTGGGCTGTAACCGCAAAGGATTTTACATCGCATCCGGTAAAGGTGCGGTGATTGTCCTCAAAGGTCATGGAACAGAGAATGGGAAGGTTGCTGTTCTCCTTGACCGCCAAAATAGCCGCCTTTACCTCATAGAGATCGGTCATGGTCTCGATGACACAGAAGTCCACACCGCTTTTTACCCCTTGGATCACCTGCTGGCGAAACAGCTCATAGGCCTCTTCCCACTTGAGAGTGCCCATTGGCTCCATCAGCTCTCCCAAAGGACCCATATCCAATCCCACAAAAGCGTTATATGGCTGGGCGGCTCTCCGGGCAATCTGCACGCCGGCGTCTATGATCTCCTCAACTGTATAGCCAGTGCCCTCCAATTTTCGACGGGAAGCTCCAAAAGTGTTGGTGTAAACCGCTTTGGAACCCTGCTCCAAATAGGCTCTGTGTACCGATTCCACCACCTGGGGAGCAGTCAAGTTGAGAACCTCTGGGTGCTCTCCAAGCTTCATACCCTGTTCCATCAGCATGGTGCCCATCGAGCCATCCAGCATTAAAATATGGGAGTCCTTAAGACAATTTCTAAAATCCACAGGTTTTTCCATCCTTTCTGTAGGGGCAATTGGTAAATCGGGCACAGTTGGCGCAGCTTCTGACTGAGGGGTTCACCCCTGCCGGCAGAATCCCCATCACCGCCGTCACTGACTTTCTGGGAGACAGCAAATAGCTGGCACTGCTTTGCAGCCCAATACGCCGGGGAGCCCCCAGAGCCTCCAAAAAAGCGGGCTGCAACTCTATGGGCAAATCTCCATACCCGGGACTAAAACGGGAGGTTATATTTTCCCCCGCTTGCGCCCGTTCCTCTCTCAGCTGGCTTTCCACCTGGTCGCAAAGGGCCTCGATTCCAGCGGTAGCGCAGGCGTCAAGCACAAGAGAGAGAGCCAGCTGGGTATGCTGCAGCTGGGTGATCTTGCGCTCTATCTCCAACCCCAAAGTAGCCGCCAGCAAAATGCCCCGTTGGCACTGGGACAGGTGGGCGGCAATATCCACACCAGGCAGCACCAGGGTGGTACCCACCAGGGAAATACCTGCCGGCGTTTTCTGCAAGTCAAAGGTTCCGGTTACAAAACGTGGCTGAGATAGCTGCTGAAACAGCTGTTCTGCCTCCTCCAAGAGGGGTAAAACACCCCCCAGGGGCTGTCCTTTCCGGTACCCCAGATAGCGCAGCACCTCCCGCCGGTCGATAGATAATCGTTCTTCTTTCAATATAGCCGCTCCTTACTTTTTGCTTTCACCATTGATAGCATCCACAACTGGCCGGACCACAGCTGAAATCTGTCGGGATACCTCTGGGTTGTTCATGGTATAAAGATGGATGCCTCTGGTTTCATTTTTCAGCAGATGGAGAATCTGGCCCTGGGCATATTCCAGCCCCGCCTGGCGAAAGGACACTGGATCATCTTCGTACCTGGCGATAATCTTGGCCAGCCGTCCCGGAATTTTGGAACCGCTTAAAGATACAATCCGCTGAATCTGCTTAATACTGGTCACTGGCATAATCCCCGCACTGATGGGGACTGTAATGCCGATTTTTTCCGCCCGTTCCCGGAAAGCGTAGAAGTCGTCATTGTCGAAAAACAGCTGGGTAGTCAAAAAAGAAACCCCACAATCCACCTTTTCTTTCAGGTGGATAAGATCACTCTCCAAATCTGTAGACTCACTGTGTCCCTCAGGATAGCAGGCGGCGCCAATGGTGAAATCCCCCCGCTCCCGGATAAAGGAAATCAGTTGGCTGGCATAGGTAAATTCTCCCCGCTTGTCCAGCCCCGGAACCCGGTCTCCCCTGAGGGCCAGGATGTTTTCCACCCCTCTGGTTTTTAGATCCGTTAGGCTCGCCTCGATTTCCTGTCGGCTTGCGTGTACACAGGTGAGATGGGCAATAGAGGGGATTCCATACTGAGTTGTGATAAAGCTGGCCAGCTCGCCGGTTTTATTGGAACTTCCGCTTCCCCCCGCTCCATAGGTTACACTGATATAGGCCGGTTCCAGCATATGAAGTTCCGCAAGAGTATCATAAACTACCGAAATGGGAGCGTCCTTTTTCGGCGGGAATATCTCAAAGGAATAGACCACTTTTCTTTCCTGAAACAATTGACTGATGCGCATATTTTCCTCCCGGTGCCGCCATTTTATCTGAGAAAACCCGGGCGACACTTTATGAGTTCAAATTATAATACAGTTAAAAAGGGATGTAAAGGAAATTTGCCCTGTCTGCTGTATTCCCTATTTTCGTTTCTCAATGGCTACAAAGTAGGGACAGTCTGGGATATTAAAAATACGGTAGAGGGTGGCGTCAAACTTTTTGCGATCCAGCTCCTTAGCGTAAGCTTCAATACGCTGCCCCTCCCTGGCCCCCTCTGGGTGTCCAGGATAGATCATAACAACAAGAGCTCCCCCCGGTTTGAGCAGGGCTACAGCCTTTTCAATGGCTGTCAAAGTGGTCTCACATTTTGTAGTGACAGTTTTATCCGACCAGGGCAGATATCCCAGGTTAAACATGCCTCCGTCAATGGGCTCATGGATATAGTCATCCAAGGTGGAGTGACAGGCGCAGATCAGCTGCACATTGTCCCCAGCCTGGTTTTCATCCAGTAGTTTCCGGGTGCTTTCCAACGCCTGCGGTTGAATGTCAAAAGCATATACCTTCCCCTGGGGAACCAACTGGCTGAGAAATAGGGTGTCATGGCCGTTCCCCATGGTAAAATCCCCCACAATGCCATTGGGGGGAACACAATCTATTAAAAAGCTTTTGGCGACGGTAAGAATGGTTTTCATGGTGTATACCTCCTGCCCTGCATACTGTCTCTTCTTCTCAATTCCTTGTCTATAGACGCCAGTACTGACTTTTTGTTCCGGGTCCACTGGGGGGCCACCAACTGGGAACCATCCCCATCTCCTGTCAAACGCTGAATCACTGTGTCCGGTGGCAACAGCTCCAATTGGTCACAAACAATCTGCGCATATTCCTCCTGTTCCAAAAGAGGAAAGCCGGTTTGCAGCCACTGCTCAGCCATTGGGGTTTCTCTCAGCAGGTGAAGCATATGAATTTTTACGCTGTGGGGCGCCAGCTTTCCCACCTGGCGGGCAGACTCCACCATCATCTCCCGAGTTTCCCCTGGCAGCCCATTGATGAGATGGACACACACCGGGATACCCTGCTTTTTCAAGGCATAAAACCCTGTGAGAAATTCCTCATAGCTGTGGCAGCGGTTGATGCGCTGGGCGGTATCGTCGTGGATGGTTTGAAGCCCCAGTTCTACCAGCAAAAAAGTTTGCCGGGCCAGCTGGGAAAGATAGTCCAGCACCGGTTGGGGCAGACAATCCGCCCGGGTGGCAATGGACAGGCCCACCACCTTGTCCTGTGCCAGTATGGGCTCAAAACAGCGGCGCAGCTGTTCCACCGACCCATAGGTGTTGGTGTTGGCCTGAAAATAGGCCAGATAGCCTATGCTTTCCCACTTGGCATCGACTTTTTGCCGCATCTGGGCAAACTGTTCCAACAGGCTCTGACTGGGGTCCCCACCAAAATCCCCGCTGCCCAGTGAGGAGCAGTAGGTGCATCCCCCTGTTCCCCGGGTGCCATCCCGATTGGGACAGGTAAATCCCGCGTTGAGAGGGATTTTACTGACCCGCCCTCCAAATCGCTCTTTGAGAAAACGGCTGAATTGATAGTATCGCTTTTCATTGGAACGTAAAAGCCAATCGGTCATTTTCTCACCCTTTCCCATTTTTCTCTCTGTATTGTAGCCTATTTGTCTTTCCCTGACAAGTAAATGCTGGGAGAATATTAAATCTATCACATTTCCCCATTTTTTTACAAAAAGAATGAGGAAAATCCCTTGTACATTTTGTCAAGGTGTACTATGATAGCAGTAGAAGCATAAGCCACACTTATAGCTATGGGAAAGGAGGGAAACACAATGCTAATCAAAGGGGTACCAGCATCCCACGCCATTGGTATGGCCCCTGCCTTTATTTTGCCCCCTAACCCTATTATCAAAGGGCAGGAAACCATCCGGCCTCATCAGATCGGAGATCACTTGGAACAATTGGAACTGGCTGTGGACCATCTAAAAAAACTATATACTCAAACTCTGGCGTCTTTGGAGCAGGAAAACAACACCGTACAGAGCCAGATTATTGGATTTCATCGGATGCTATTGGAAGACCCTGAATTTTTGGAGCCAATTCAGGCACAAATTCGCCAAGGATGGGCAGCCCCATCGGCGGTACAGAAAGTAGTAGAAGAGCTGTCCGCCCAATTTGCTCAGTTGGAAAGCCAATATTTCCAGGAGCGGGCCCAGGATATACAGGACGTGGGCAATCGTCTGATTCACCAGCTCCAGGGAATACGGATGCCGGATTTCTCCGCCCTTACAGAAAAAGTGGTATTGGTAGCAGATGAGATTCTTCCCTCTGATATGGCCGTCATACGCTGTGACATTGTCCAGGGAATTGTACTGAAAGGCAGTTCCACCACCTCCCATACAGCCATTCTGGCAAATTCCATGGGAATTGCCGCCGTAGTCAGTTGTGGGACAGCTATAGAACGCATTGCCCCGGGAGAAACCATCTATGTAGATGGAGAAAAAGGGATTGTGGAATATAGTCTCCCCCCTCAGCGGATCGCCCAATTGGAGGAGTCCATCGACCACTACCACCGGTCCCAAGTGGAGCTGGAATCCTATCGGGATCGTTCCACGCTCACACAGGACCATACCTCCATAGAACTGTGCGCCAATATTTTGGATCTCTCCTCCCTGCAGCGGGCAGCACAGGTGGGTGCCGATGGAATTGGTCTATTCCGCACAGAATTTCTCTATCTGGACAAGGTACTCCCCCCTACCGAGGAGGAGCAATATCAGGTTTACCGCTCGGCGGGACAGACCATGAAAGGGCGCCCAGTCAGCATTCGCACCATTGACATTGGGGGAGATAAAGAAGTCCCCTGTCTGGGAGTGCGGCAGGAGCTCAACCCTCTATTGGGATGCCGGGGAATCCGACTTTGCCTGGAACAACCGGATATTTTTCTCACCCAACTGCGGGCTATTCTGCGAGCGGCTGCCCAGGAAAACATCCGGGTTTTCTATCCCATGATCGGAGGAATTGAGGACCTGCTCAAAGCCAAGGACTTTCTCTTTCAAGCTCTGGAAAGTTTACAGGCGGATGGTTACCCGATCCCAGCAGACATTCAACAAGGTGTGATGGTGGAAATTCCCTCAGCGGCACTGCTCAGCCACATTCTCATTAAGCACTGTGATTTTATCAGCATTGGCAGCAATGATCTGACCCAATATACCATTGCCGCTGACCGGCTCAACGCCCATATTTACCGTCCCGACGCCCATTTTGATCCGGGTGTGTTACAGCTGATTTATAAAACAGCCCAAAGCTGTACACAAGCTGGTAAGCCTTGCAGCCTTTGCGGCGAAATGGCATCCGACCCACTGGCAGTTCCCCTGCTGTTGGGCATGGGACTGCGCCATCTCAGTGTCAACCCCGCCTCGGTGCTGCGGATCCGCCGTCTAATTTCCCATCTGGATTTAGCAAAAGCCCGCCAGGTGGCCCTTGAGGCCCTTAACTGTGACAGTACACAGGCGGTATTGGAATGCATTCTCACCCATTATCCATCCATAGAAGAATACAGATATGACAAGGAGCCCATATATGAACATTAATCTGGAATATTATAAGGTATTTTATACCGTTGTAAAGACCGGAAGTATTTCGGCTGCCGCTGCTCAGCTTTTTGTCTCTCAACCTGCTGTCAGCCAGGCCATTAAGCATTTGGAAACCACATTGGGCGCCAATCTGTTTTTTCGCACCCCCAAAGGGGTTCGTCTCACCTCCGAGGGGGAAAGTCTCTTTTCCTATGTGAGCCAAGGGTACGAATACTTTGTCATGGCAGAGGAAATGTTCCAGGATATTTTAAATCTGCAAGCTGGTGAAATTCGCATTGGGGCCAGTGATATGACCTTACGCTTTTATCTCCTGCCTTTTTTGGAGGAATTCCACACCGCTTATCCCAAAGTAAAAATCAGCGTAACCAATGGCCCCACTCCCGAAACCATTAAAAGCCTGAAAAATGGAACCATTGACTTTGGTGTGGTCACAGCACCGGTCTACTCGGATAAATGGATGAATGTACAGGAGGTCAGCAGTATCCAGGACTGCTTTATCGCCGGTGAACGCTTCACACATCTGCGTGGGCAACCCCATACATTGGATGAGATGGTACAACAGCCGCTGATTATGCTGGAAAAGAACACCAGTACCAGACGGCACGCCGACATTTGGCTGGCGGGACATGGCGTTACCGCCTATCCTGAATTTGAGTTAGCCACCAGCGAGTTAATCGTCCAGTTTGCTCTGCGTTCCATGGGAGTAGGATATGTGGCCAAAAACTTTGCCCAGGAACGGCTGGAATCCGGGGAGCTTTTTGAAATACAGCTGGCCACTCCCATTCCCCGCCGTAGTATCTGCTTGATTACCCCTACCAGAACACCCATTTCCCCTGCTGGAAAGCGCCTGCTGGAGCGTCTCCATCCCGTTTCTCCCACCATTTGATTGACCGGATAAAAAAGGTCCTTTGGAAAAATTCCAAAGGACCTTTTTTATCGAATGATCGCCTGTACACTGTCATAAAATTCCCAATCGGTTCGGGTATTAAAATCTGGTTTACTATATAAATACTGTTTAGCCTGGCTTCGAATAGATTCCAAATCCAGTCTGGTCACGGTCAAATTTACCGCACTCTGTTTTTGAATGTCCTCAGAGTAACTTTTCAAACGGGCACTGTCAATAGTGGAAACCAAATAAGCTGCAGCCTCCTGCAAAATGGCCTGTCGGGTTTTGGATAGGCCCTCATAAAAAGTGCTATTTACAAACAGCCATTCCACACTGGTGCGATGAAAAGTTTCTGCCAAAAAGGCATCTTCCAACCCTCCTAGTTCCAGCTGACCAATCTCCTTAGAAGAACAGTCGATTGTATCCACCCGCCCAGCATAAAATCGGTCATACCGGCTTTGTGCATCCAACCCTTGGGTGGTAGCACCAAACTGCTCCAGCACATACTGAAAGTCACTGTCCCCATAGGTGCCGACATTCAAATCCTTTAAATCTTCTCCGTCAATAATATACCGTTTGCTGGAAAGCAGTACACTGGTGCCTCCATAGACAGCCGCCAACTTTTTCAGCTGCAGATTTTCCTTCCAGGCATCCCTGGTAAGATCATCAAACATTGTAGAGTTGAGAGTCATAGTCATATGCTCATAGCTGCGAAAGAAAAAAGGGGAACTATAAATAGAAAAATGATCGTCCCAACGCTCCATTGTGTCTGATGAACAATAGATAATGTCCGCATTTCCATCCAGCATGCTTTGATAGGGGTTGGATTCATAATAAATATTCAGCAAAATATTTTGCCCCGATAGTCGGTTAATCTTGCTGGCAAAAAGGCGTACGCCCTCCTGCACCTCATCAGAGAGGCTATCCTCTACCGAGATGTCGATGGTCAACACTTCCTCAGGTTCTACTGGAAGTGGATCCGTTGTCTTGGATACTGTACAACCTTCTAAAAAAGCGCAAAGCAAACATCCAATCAGAAGCAACGCAGCTTTCCGCAAAACCATCTCCCCCTCTCTGTCAATATTCCTGCCCTATTGTATCATTCTTTTTGATTCCCCGTCAATGACCAGTGTTTCAGCCAGAAAGGAAAAGAAAACAGCAGCCAACCGATAACCTGCTGGCTGCTGTATCTATCAGGCCTATTCATCCTCTTCGTATGGGTCTCTGCTGGAAGAGCTTTCCTCTGTCTCTTCCTCCTCTTCGCCACCGTCCTCCTGGTTGTCCTCAGGTGGTTTAGACTCTGAATCTGACGACTGCTCTGGTTCCTCCGGCTGAGAAGAACTGCTTTCTTCCGGCTGAACCACCGGCGGCACAAAAGTCTGGTACATAATCCGGTTGATATCCTGAATCCGGTAGGAAGTATTGGCGGCAAATACATTGTTGACAAACACCAGTTCATTGATGCCTTCCTGGCGGATGTAATCAATAACACCCAACTGGAAATACCGCTCATCTACCACATAGACCGTCTCATAGTGGTTGATTAAAAACGGTGCGAAGGCATTGCCAAAGGACTCCTTAATCACCATGATTTTCCGCCCGTTTTTCAGGTCGGTCTCTATCTTGGTCAGCGGCTGATCTCCATGGAGGAAAACCGAGTAGGAATTCACACCAGTAGCATATTCCGCAAAAACAGTAGAGGCATAGGGTGTATATGGCTGATCTTTCAGATACATGTAGGACTGATGTGGTGTGGTAATCACAGGGTATTCCACATAATCCCCTTTTTCCCGTAGCTGGGAATCCTGAGTCTGGGTGTACAGAGTACCCAGGAAATTGTCAATGCGCTTCCACTGGATATCCTCATAGGGAACAGGCTCAAAGCCCGCTGTCTCAGCAAAAGCCTGATAGGCATAGTACGCTCCCCGGCCGGTCCAGTGATGGTCGGTATTAAAGTATAAATACTCATCACTGTGTTCCTGCAGTTTGCTGTACGCATCTACTGTGAGGATACTGGGATCTAGGCAACTGTAAATATAATCAATATTAGGCTTTTGAGGATTGCTTAGACTCTGGTATTTTTCAGGCAAAGCAAACTCAATATGGGTGGGAATGATGAGATCATAGACCTGCACTCCCTCCAAAGCTTGGGCATAGAGATTCACGGTATCCGCGTACCATTTTCCCATGGCATTGCTTCCCCCAAAGAGAGAAAGGCCCATTCCCTTGTAAATGAATACCGACCCATTTTGTTCTATGGTCGCAGTATCCTCAACAGTCTGAGAAGATGAGCTATCACTGGAGGAGCTTTCCTGAGAGTCACCAGGAATCATCGGCTCCGGTGTGGAGGGAACCTCGTGAAGGCGGACATCATCATCGAAACGAAATCCCCTTTTCTCCTCAATTACCGACCCCAGCTGGACAAAAAAGTCCCGAAAAGGAAAAGTATCCGCGTAGTGGGCATCCGCCTGGGCAGCATAACTGCCCTGAAAAAAACTAGCAAGGGAAAAGGACGGCGCTTCGGCCAGCTCCCGTTTCTCATACTCCGAATAAGTGGGCTTCTCCAATAGGAAGGATAACACGCCCACAATGGCCAAAACAGCCACAAAAATATAAATATTAGCCAGCGCAGGTACATATTGCTGACGGATTTGAAATTTCATTCGCTGCATACTGTGGGAAGTATTTTTTTCTTTCTCTTGTGAAAGGTTCATAAATTATCCCCCCCTTAAAAACGGAAATAAAGGAATGGGTTGTAGCTTTGCCCCACCAACAGCGCAGTACAAAGGCCAAGAATCAATAAATTAAACAAAGGCTGCAGCCACAATACCAACCCCTGTTTGGGTCTCTCCATATCATTGACCAAATATTTGAAAATCTGCACCAGAGGCATACAAAACAGAAGGCTCCATACAATCCAAGTTACATTGTTTACCAGCACAATCGTTGTGGACAAATCTGTTAATGCCTGAGCGGATATACCAAACATAACTCCCAGATAGCTCCACATCCGATGGATGTCAGTAAAATAGAACAACACCCATCCTACTACAACCACAAACAGCAGATACAAATGGGAGATAATACGGGGCATTTTGTTAAGCAGGTTCAGCAGGAATTTCTTCTCTACCATAATTAAAATACCAAAATAAAGTCCCCATAAAATAAAGTTCCAGCTAGCTCCATGCCACAGTCCAGTACAAAACCAGACAATCAGCAGATTGAGATATTGGTGTTTACGGTTTCCTCCCAAGGGAATGTACAGATAATCCCGGAAAAAACTACCCAAAGAGATATGCCATCTGCGCCAGAACTCTGTGGCCGACCGGGAAATATAGGGATAATTAAAGTTTTCATAATAGTGGAACCCAAAAATCATCCCCAGTCCAATAGCCATATCCGAATAGCCAGAAAAATCATAGTAGATCTGTAGGGTAAACATCACAGCACCAAACCAGGCACCCAGCACTGATAGTTTGGTTAAATCCCCATCCATATATTGGGTGACAAACTGACCAGCTACATTGGCTACCATTACTTTTTTGGCCAATCCTACACAAAACCGGGTAATTCCCGCGCTGATATCCCGTATATCGGTGACTCGATTGTCAATTTCATGGGCAACATGACTGTATCGTACGATCGGCCCCGCTACCAGCTGGGGGTACAAGGACACATACATAAGATATTTTAGGTAAGAACGCTGGGTTTCTACCTCTCCCCGGTAGCTATCAATCACATAGGAGAGGCTTTGGAAACTGTAAAACGAGATTCCGATGGGCAAAGAAAAGGCGGGAATAGTTAGACCAAGTCCCAGCAAAGCATTGAGATTTTCCACCAGGAAACCGCTATATTTAAAAATGGCCAGTAGACTTAAATTGAGTACCACAGAAAAAATGACCGGCAGTTTGGCCAAACGAGTCCCACGCCATCTGTTAAGCAAACGGCCGTTGAGATAGTCCATAAAGGTGGAAAACACCAACATTCCCACCCATACCGGTTCACCCCAGGCATAGAAAAACAGCGAAAATGCTACCAGAACCAGGTTGCGATAGGTCCGGTTGCCCCAGATAAAATACAGCAATATATTTAAGGGCAGGAATACAAAAATGAAAATGAGATTCGCAAAAACCATAGTATTCTCCTCAGAACTTTGAAAAATCTCGTCTGCGGTTCTGTCGACAAATCTAAAATGATATAGCAGCTTTCTCACTTGGTATCATAAAAAGCCGCGCTGTGCCCAACCGCCACAAAAAACGCATTATCTCTATTATAGTACAGGCCGCCAAGAAAACAATAGAATTGTGAAAGGAAAGCAAATTTTATCCATCCTGAATAAATTCCTGTCTTTTTCTACAGTAAAGATGTGTGGTATTTTTTTATTTTTATTTCAGTCACAAAATAGGAATATTCTGCTTCTTTCCACAGCCCTTTCCCCAAACACCAGCAACTTCAATTGACGAAAAAGCACAGGAAAGGTATAATAACTTTATCTGCCGAAAATGTCAGGAGGTTGAACTACTTTGTCTATTGAAAAGGTTCGGGAGTATTTTCGCTCCTTTGGGCGTGAACAAGATATTATGGAATTTGCCACTTCCAGTGCCACTGTTGAGCTGGCAGCTCAAGCGGTAGGCGTAGAGCCTGCCCGTATTGCCAAAACCCTTTCCTTTAAAAAAGGGGAAGGATGTATCTTAATTGTAACAGCAGGAGATACCAAAATTGACAACCACAAATTCAAAGCACAATTTGGTATGAAAGCTAAAATGCTCACACCGGATGAAGTCAATCGGCTGGTAGGACACTCCATTGGAGGCGTCTGCCCCTTTGGCATTGACTATGGCCATGTGGAGGTGTACACCGATGTTTCCATGCAGCGGTTCTCCACTGTTTTTCCTGCCTGCGGCTCTAGTAACTCGGCCATTGAGCTGACTTGTCCCGAGCTGTTTGACTACTCTCACAGCAGAGAG